>JAUNUA010000125.1 GCA_030538435.1 Brachybacterium sp. | reverse complement strand
AGAAGTCGAGCTCGAGCTGCACCGCCTGCTGCCAGCGGGCGACCAGTGCGGCCATCGCCTCCTCGTCGCCGGTGGGGGCGACCCGGTTCAGCTCATCGACCAGGAACTGCACCCAGCCGCGGAAGTCCTCGCCGCGGTGCAGGTCGATCCAGCCGGTGTGCACCGCGCGTTCGGGCATGGGGTCGGTGCGCTCGCCCCAGTCCAGGTAGATCCATTCGGCGATCACCAGCATCACCAGCAGGTGCGCGTAGTCGCCGCTCTCCACGGCATCGAGCATCAGGTCGCGGAACGCAGCCGTGGTGGGGGTGAGCTGCGGGTCGGTGCGATCCGTCGCCGCCACGCCGAGCTCGTCGAAGGAATCCTGGAAGTAGTCGTTCTCGTCGGCGGCGAGCATGCCCAGCTGGGCGCTGAACCGCAGCTTCGGCGGGACCTGATCGGCGTGGGCGACGCACGCGCCGAGCATGGACAAGAACGCATCGAAGAACTGGTAGTCCTGCACCAGGTACCCGGCGAGGACGTCGTCCTCAATGGTTCCGGCGAACAGCTCCCGCACGAAGCGGTGCTCGACAGTGGCGCGCCAGGACTCATCGGCCGTGGCGTACAGGCGTCCCACGGGACTGGCAGGGTCGATGTCGATGGTGGTGTCGATGGGCGTGGTGGTCACGGATCCTCCCGGTGTCGTGCCGCTCGACGCGACGGTGCGTGGTCGGGGAACGGCACCCGGAGGTAGGGGCGACCGGGCGCGGAGCTGCGCGCTCGCGCCGGTGACGACTTCCTCCGCCGGTACTGACCGGATCAGGTTCGAGGGTCTGCTGGTGCACTCTCAGCGCCCGCGGGCGCTCCCCTGTCGTACGCGGCCACGCTACCGCAGGAACGATCTAGCGCTCAGCGGTACGGCCGGCCCGACCCCACGGACGCTGCACGACGCCGAGTCCGAGGATCCCAAGCAGCGGCAGCAGCGGCAGGTACCAGTTCAACCCGCTCTCCCCCACCATCCCCGAGTTCGCCATGACGGCCAGACCGGCCGTGACGAGCACCGCTGCAAGCAGGGGCCGCCACAGCGCCGGCGCGGGGCGCTCGTCGGCCGCAGGGGACTCGAAGCGTCCGAGCAGCAGCACCAGCAGACCGGTCAGCAGGAACAGGGCGAGGGCCCACAGGGGGCGGGTCGCCCACCAGATGCCCGTCAACGGCTCGGGCAGCAGCGCCCGTGCGTCCAGAGCGATCAGCACATGAGCGAGACCGACCAGGGCGGTGAGGTGCCACAGGAACCAGGTCATGATGCGCAGGTTCACCATCACCGTGAGGAACCACAGCCGCGGACGGGCCATCAGGCGTGCGAGGGCGGGCTCGGCGACCAGGACGATCCCGGCCTGCAGCAGACCGAGGAAGGCCATGGTGATGCGGGTGGGATTGGAGTTGCTGATCGCGTCACCCGCGGTGGTGATCATGGAAATGGGGTACGGACCGAGCCCCACCAGCAGCGCGAGCCCGAGCGCTCCGACGGCGGCGAGGAGGAGGCGGACAGGACCGGCGAGGCGCCCATCGAGCCAGGCGAACCCGACCTGGTGGAAGCTCGCCCACACCAGGAGGTAGTTAGGGTAGCCCAGCAGCGGCTGGGACGAGGCGATGCTGAGCGCGTCCACCCCGGCGGCCAGCAGCAGCCCGCCGATCACGGAGAACCAGCCGAACCGTTCCCACAGCACCAGGCAGACGGGGGCGATGACGATCACCAGCAGGTACACCGCAAGGAACCAGGTGGGGATCAGCGCCATCTGGGAGGCGAGACCGACCGTGGCCGGATCCGCCCCACCGGCGAGCGCGATCGCACAGATCAGCAACCACGCCATGAGCAGCGGCACCAGGGGGATGCCGAGGCGGCGCAGACGCGCACGCAGCCACTCGGGGTAGCCGATGCCCTTGCGTCGGGCGGAGCGCCACGACAGGCCGTTGGAGTACCCGCCCACCAGGAAGAAGATCGGCATCACCTGGAAGATCCAGGTCAGCGGGTGGGTCCACGCGGCGACGTCGAGGACCCCGTGGGGTTGGATGCCGCCGTCGACGCTGACGGCCATGATCGTCCAGTGGCCGAGGACGACGACGGTGATCGCCGCGGCGCGCAGCAGGTCGACGACCCGGTTGCGGGAGGCGGGGGTCTGCGCGTCGATGGTCGCGGCGCGAGAGGCCCGGGGTGCGCCGGAGCTCATGGGCTCGGGGCGCCGCGTCGGAGGGTGTCCACCACCATCCCGACGAGCAGTCCGAGCACGAGGCCCATCACCATGCCCATCCCGGTGTGCTGGAAGAGGATCGCGCCGATCCCGACGCCGAGCACGGGACCGAGCAGCAGTCCCCAGGGGATGCCGCGGCGGTGCGTTCGCGCGGGGGCGTCGCGCCGGGAGGCCTGGTCTTCGGTGGTAGGTCGCTCGTCCACAGGTGGGTCCCCCTCCGGTCGGTTCGCGCGCTGCGCTGTCACGGCTCATCGCATCACATCGCTGCCGGAGATGCCCGACGTGCGCGGCGTCTCCTCGATGCGTGTCGGCGGGCTGCGGTCTGGTTCCATGGCACCCCATGAGCAGTGTTCGCAGTGGGCAGGACCCGGCCTCGGCACACACCCGCATCTCCCCCACCACGATCGTCCTGGTGGGGCTGATGCTGTTCGCGATGTTCTTCGGCGCCGGGAACCTGATCTTCCCGCCGCAGCTGGGGGTGGAGGCAGGGTCGCTGTTCGCCCCTGCCATGCTCGGCTTCCTCACCACCGGTGTGCTGCTCCCGGCGCTCGCAGTGATCGCCGTTGCGCTGTCCGGCAGCGGCATCGATGACATGGCGGCGCGGGCGGGGCGCTGGTTCGGCCTCGTCTTCCCGGTGCTGATCTACCTGGCGATCGGATCGCTGTACGGGATCCCCCGTACCGCCACGGTCGCCTACGAGATCGGGGTGGCGGGCGCGACCGGTGCGGAAGGACGGCTGCCGCTGCTGGCCTTCACGGTGGTGTTCTTCGCCGTGACGCTGTGGCTGGTGCTGCGCCCGGGCGGGGTGCTGCAGGCGCTTGGCCGATGGCTCACCCCGGCGCTGCTCATGCTGGTGGTCGCGCTGGTGGTGGGTGCGACGATCCGGCTCAGCAGCGTCGGGCCGATGAAGCCGTCCCCGAAATGGGCCGACTCCCCCGTCACCACCGGCGTGCTCGAGGGCTACCTGACCATGGATTCACTCGCCGCGCTGGTGTTCGGGATCGTGGTGATCTCCGCACTGCGCGCCGAAGGCGCCGATGCAGCGGGCACTGGCCAGGGCGGTATCGGCCGGGCGGCAAGCATCGCGGCGCTGTTCGCGGCGGGCCTGCTGGCGGCTGTGTACCTGGGGCTCGGGCATGTGGCGCGGCTGGTGGACTCCGAGGCGAGCAACGGTGCGGCGCTGCTCGCCGACGTGGCGCTCGCGACCTTCGGCCCGGCCGGGGTGTGGATCTTCGGCGGGATCGTGATGCTGGCGTGCCTGACGACAGCGGTGGGCCTGGTGAGCGCGAACGCGGTGTTCTTCGCGCGGGTCGCTCCTGTGCTCGGGTACCGCACCTGGGCCGTGGTCTTCGCCGTGGCGGGGCTGCTGGTGGCGAACCTGGGCCTGGAGACGATCATCGCGGCGGCGGTGCCGCTGAACATCTTCCTGTACCCCATGGCCGTGACCCTGGTGCTGGTGACGCTCGCGCAGGCGGTGGTGCCGTGGGAGCTGCGGTGGACCTATCGGGGAGCGATCGCGGTGGCCGCGGTGTTCGCGCTGGTCGATCTGCTGCGCACTCTCGACGTCGATCCCGCCAGGAGCGTGCCGTGGCTGGGCGCGCTGCCGCTGTACGAGCAGTCGCTGTCGTGGGTGCTGCCGGTGGCGCTGACCGCCGTGGGGTGCGCGGTGGTGGACGCCTCGGCGCGGCGACGCACGGAACGCACGGCCTAGGCGCCGTCATGGCCCCGCGATGCCCGGGCCCCAGGCCGCTGACCGATGCGCCGGCCGTCGCCCCGCCGGCCCCGTCCCCGACATTGGTCGGAGGCAGCGGCGGGAGCGACGACGGTGGCGCGTCCACCTCACGCCACGGCGGTTCCGTCCAGCTCGACCAGCTGACCGGGAACGGCGAGTCGGACGACCTCGAGCATCGTGGTGGTGGGAGCAGCACCGGCGGCTCCGAGCCGCCCGGCGAGGACCCCGTAGTGCGGCATCAGCGCCTCGATGTCGGTGGCGTAGACGTTCAGACGCACAAGGTCCGATAGCGACATTCCCGCCTCGGCGAGCACAGCCTCGAGGTTGTCGGCGGCGAGGGCGAGCTGCCCCGCGATGTCGCCCTCGTGCTGGGGCGTGCCCTCGGCGCTCATCGCGGTCTGCCCCGAGATGTACAGGGTGCGGGTCTCCCCTGAGACGACCTCTCCCTGGGGGAATCCCAGATCCTGCGACCATGTCACCGGGTTGATGGCCGTGCGTTCCATGCTGACTCCGATCGTCGTGGCGGGCGCCCGGCGGCTCTGTCGCCACCGTCCTCGACGCCTGCCGGACCAGCATCCCCAGGTATCACGACACCTTGTGTCATGTTTTGTGGTATCTGTGAGGGGTGCGTGCCGATCGTCTGGTCTCCCTGGTGCTGCTGCTACGGCGGCGCGGCCGCATGACGGCGGGGGAACTGGCCGCGGAGCTGGAGGTCTCGTCGCGCACCGTGCTCCGCGACATCGAGGCACTGTCCACAGCCGGTGTGCCGGTGTACGCCGATCGCGGGCGGCACGGCGGATTCTCCCTGCTGCCGGGGTTCCGCACTGAGCTGACCGGCCTGAATCACGAGGAGGCGCTGGCTCTGCTCACTGCCGGATCGGGCCGTGGTGAGAAGGTCTTCGGTCTCAGCGGTGCCCTCGCCTCGGCGATGCGCAAGGTCCTCGACGCCATGCCCCCGGGCGATCAGGCAAGCCTGGACGATGCCGCGGCGCGGTTCCTCGTCGAGCCTGCCACCGATCTGCTCTCCCGACGGTCCGGGGCCGAGGGTATCGACGCCGGCGTGATGGGCGCGGTCCGTCGTGCCGTGCTCTCGGGGCATCAGCTGCGCTTCGACTACGCGGCACCGGACTCGGGCGCTCGGACGCACGTCGTGGATCCGATCGGACTGGTCACCGTGCGCGACCGCACCTACCTGCTGGCGACCAGGGCGGGCGAGGACCGCACCTACCGGATCTCGCGCATGACTGCGGCCGAGATGATGCCGGAGCTCGCCGAGCGTCCTGCCCGGGTGGATCTGCACAGCCTGTGGGCCGAGCGCGCCGCCCGCTTTCTCTCCGAGGACCACGTGCCCGTCCTTGTCCGTGTCCATCCCGCCCGACGCGATGAGCTGCTGACGGCGGCGCGCGGCGTGCGCTCCGAGACCACCGATTTCGACGGGTGGGTGCGCCTCGAGGTCACTTTCGAGGACCTGCGGCACGCTGTCTGGGCGATCTGGCAGCTCGACGTCGACGCCGAGGTCCTCGCACCCGAGGCGCTGCGGACGGCCCTGCGGGCTCGGGCCACCGCCCTGGCCACCCGATACGACCGACCTGATCAGTCGGCGCCGTGACCTGCGCCGCAGTCACCAGCCCGGATACCGGGCACGCCACCGGCTGGAGCTCGCGCCGATGCCGTGGAGACGCTCGTGGGACGTGAACTCGTAGATGACATCGTCGGCGAGCTGGAGGATCACACCGCGCCCTTCCACCTCGAAGGCGAGCTCCGGGGGCAGCGCTGCTTCGCCGTGCAGCGCCCCGAGGATGTTGCCGCAGATGGCGCCCGTCGAATCGCTGTCCCCCGAGTGGGTGACAGCGAGTGCGAGGGCATCGAGGATCTCACCGGGTCCGGGGTGGACGAGTGCGGCGTACACCGCAATGGCGAGGGCTTCCTCCGCCACCCAGCCCCCGCCCAGCGACTCGACGATCTGAATGCTCGGTGGCCGCGTCGCCGCGGAGAGCGCACGCTCGAGGGCGTCCGTCGTCTCCTCGTGGCCCGGTCGCTTCTGCAGCGAATGCACCATCGCATCGACCGCATCGCGCAGCTCGTGACCGGCCACGATCGCTGAAATCAGCACCGCCAGAGCGCCCGATGCCAGCTGACCCGTCGGGTGTCCATGCGTGTAGGACGCAGATTGCGCGGCAGCATCGAAGGTGGCATCGACCAGATCGTCGGAGTGAGGCGGGAGCAGGCCGAAGGGAGCGCTCCGCATCACCCCTCCACAGCCCTTCGAGGTGTTCTCCGCTGGGATGCCGAAGCGCGTGATACGGCGCCCTCCGCGGCGCGCGGCTTCCAGCGCGGATAAGCAGGTGGTGCCCGGTGCGCGGCGCGCGTAGAGCCACTGCTCCCCGGCGAGCCAGCCGTCTCGCGTCCCGTCGGGCCCCGCCAGGAGCTGGGTGTCGAGCCACCGATCGTAGGCGTGGTGCGTCACGCCGATCGTGAATCCGATCCCTCTGTCCCGACGGACGCCAGCCCGGATCAGCCCTTCGACGGTGAACAGGGTCATCTGGGTGTCGTCGGTGATCAGGCCGTACCGGGTGTCACCGTTCTCCTCCACGGGGAGGAAGGTGGTGACGCCTGCAGGTCCGCACTGCTCGGTGATCTGCTCATGTGTCCAGAACTCGACGGGCCCACCGAGGGCATCACCGATCGCTCCGCCGAGGAGGCACCCCCGGACGCGGGAGCGGTACTTCAGACCTTCGATGTCAATCATGTGTATCCCTTTCGCCTGGACGACCCGTCGGCCCAGAGAGTCCTCAAGGGCGCGGAGCAAGTATCGCTACGACCCAAATTGCGGTAGGCCACGTCGGAGGTCATCGCTCCAGGCCCCACTCCGTGCGGTCGGGAAAGAAGGTGTCCTCGGCCTGGTTGTCGTACCCGCACTGCGGGCAGGTGCCTCGAGTCCCCCGATCCCCATGGTCGCTCGTGTT
>JAUNUA010000124.1 GCA_030538435.1 Brachybacterium sp. | reverse complement strand
GCCTCGGCGGCGCCGTCCAAGTGTGCGGTCGGCTCGTCCAGCACCACGACGGGAGCATCGGTCAGCACGGCCCGGGCGAGCGCGAGACGCTGCCGTTCGCCGAGGGAGAGTCCCACCCCGCCGCGGCCGACGGGCGCGTCCCAGCCGCGGTCCGCGATCACGGGCTGCAGGCCGGCCGCGCGGGCCGCCTCCTCGATCCGGGCGTCGTCGGCCGCGGGGGCGGCAGCGGAGAGGATCGAGCGCAGGGTGCCGGTGCCGATCACCGGTCGCTGCGGGAGGTAGCTGATCTGGGACCAGAGCGTCGAGCGGCGCAGGTCCGCGACGTCGAGCGCCGTGTCCTGCGGCGAGCCCTTCGGGTGCTCTCCCGGGTGGTCGCTGCGGACGACGGCGCGCCCCGCGGTGGGGGCGATGAGGCCCATCAGGCACAGCGCCGCCGTGGTCTTGCCCGCCCCGGACGATCCCGTCAGCGCCAGCACCCGTCCCGGGCGGAGGGTGAGCGTGGCGTCGGCAGGGGCGAGACCGTCGCGGGAGCGCACCGCTACGCCCTCCAGGGCGAGGTACGCGGTGGCGAGGTCGGGCGTGGTGATCCGGCCGTCGGGCTCGGGGCGCTCCTCCAGCACCTCGAAGGTGGCGTCAACCGCGGCGAGACCGTCGGTGGAGGCGTGGAACTGCTGGCCGACCATCCGCAGCGGCAGGTAGGCCTCCGGGGCGAGCACAAGGATCGCGATGGCGGGGCCGAGGTCCATCCCGCCGTAGACCAGGCGCAGCCCGATGGAGACGGCGATCAGTGCGACGGACAGCGTCGCCAGGAACTCCAGCGCCATGGAGGACAGGAACGCATAGCGCAATGACCCCATGGTGGAGGCCAGGTGGCGCTCCCCGAGCGTGCGCACGGTCCGCTCCGGTCCGCGCTCCCGGCCGAGCGCCCGCAGCGTCGGCAGCCCGTCCACCAGGTCCAGCATCTGGGTCCACAGGCGCCGCATGTCCGCCAGGAGCCGTGCGGATCGTCCCACGGTGAGCTGCCCGATGAGGATCATGAACAGGGGGATCAGCGGCAGGGTGCCCAGGATGATGAGGCCGCTGGTGAGGTCGAGCCACAGGATCACGGCGAGCGCGAGCGGGGTGACCGTCGCGGTCAGCATCAGCTGCGGGACGTAGCCGACCAGGTAGGGGCGGATGTTCTCGATGCCGGTCGTCGCGAGGGCTGTCACGTCGGCGCCGCGGCCGGCGGCGCGGCGCGGCCCCAGCAGACCGGCGTGGGCCACGAGGCGGCTGCGCAGCTCCGCGATGGTGGCGGTGGCGGCTCGGTGGGCTGTGCGCTGCTCGACGAACACGGCGAGCGCCCGCACCGTGAGCGCGGCGGCGAGACCGATCAGCATCGCGGGGGCGTCCGTGGGCAGCTCGCCCGTGATCAGCAGGCGCGCCCCGAGGGTGCCCAGCAGCAGCGCGACCGCGATGACGCACGCGGCCTGCACGAGGCCGAGCGCGGCGGCGAGCGCCAGATGCCCCCGCGCGGCCTGCACCTGGCGTATCAGGCGCGGGTCGATCGGGGGCCGGGCGCGACGGCGCGGGGGTGCGACGTCAGGGGCGGCGGGGGAGGAGGCGTGCGCGGGCGCGGTGGTCACCGGCATCCCTCAGCGTGTCCGGCCCTCTTCCTGTTGGGCGGCGTGCTGTTCGCGGCGCTGCTGCTCTTCTGACTGGTCGAAGGTCTCGCGGTACTCCTCCTTGGCCTTGCGCAGGACACCGGCGCCGGGGGGCGGGGTGTCGTCACCGGTGACCCGGTGGCGGAACACCCAGTATGTCCACGCCTGGTAGGCCAGCACGAGGGGCAGCAGCACGAGGGTGGCGATGGTCATCACCGTCAGCGTGTACTGCGAGGAGGAGGCGTTCATGACGGTCAGGGAGTTCGCGGGGTCGTTCGAGGCCGGCATCACGTTGGGGAACAGACCCCAGAACAGCTGGATGGTGGCGGCGCCGATCGCGACCGAGGTGGCGGCGAAGGCGAGGCCCTCGCTGCCGGCGCGGTTCAGCGGCACCACGGCGATCAGCGCGAGCGCGGCGAGCACCAGGGCCACCCAGCTGGAGGCGGTGTTGGAGTGGGCGATCTGAGCCCACAACAGGAACACGGCGCCCGCGATGATGGTGGGGATCACGAGGCGCCCGGCCAGCCGGTTCGCGTCGGCCCGCAGCTGCCCGTCGGTGCGCAGGGTGAGGAACAGGGTCCCGTGCAGCCAGAACAGCAGCACGAACACCACGCCACCGAGCAGCGCGAAGGGGTTCAGCAGGCCGAGCAGGGACGTGGTGACCCAGCTGTTCTCATCGATGGCGACCCCCGCGACGATGTTGGCGAAGGCGACACCCCACAGCAGGGCGGGCACGACACCGGAGACGACGTGCACGACGTCCCAGGTGTTCTTCCAGGTCGGGTTGTCGGACTTGTCGCGGTACTTGAAGGCGCACACCCGCACGATCAGGGCGACCAGCAGCAGCAGCAGCGCCAGGTAGAACCCGGAGAACAGGGTGGCGTACCACTCGGGGAAGGCCGCGAACATCGCACCGCCGCCCACCAGCAGCCACACCTCGTTGCCGTCCCAGACCGGGCCGATGGTCTTCAGCATGCGGCCGCGGCGCTCGGAGGAGCCCTTGCCGAGGGCGGCCAGGTTCATCTGCACGCCGAAGTCGAAGCCCTCGAGGATGAAGTAGCCGAGGAACAGCACGGCGATGAGGACGAACCAGAGGATCTGGAGGAATGTCGCATCCATGACGCAGGGGGTCCCTTCTCAGTACCCGAAGGAGAGGGTCGGGGTGTCGAGCTCCTCGGTCTTCTCGTCGCGCTGGGGTATGGCGATCCCCTTCAGCGCCTGGCGTCGCATGAGGACGAACCAGACCACGGCGAGGATGCCGTACAGCAGCGTGAACGTCGCGAGTGAGGTGATGACCATCCAGGCGGGGTGGTTGGAGACCCCTTGCATGGTCATCAGGCGCACCGTCTGATCGCCGGTGGGGCTGGGGTGCACGACCCAGGGCTGGCGTCCGAGCTCGGTGAACACCCAGCCCGCGGAGTTCGCGAGGAAGGGGGCAGGCATGCTGAGCACCGCGAACCACTGGAAGGCCTTGGACCCCGTGGAGCGGGCGTTCTCCCCGCGACCGCGGGTGACCCACAGGGCCCAGAAGGCGAGGATGCCGGAGAAGGCGGCGAGGCCGATCATGAGGCGGAAGGACCAGTAGGTGACGAACAGGTTCGGGCGGTAGTCGGCCTCGACGGTCTCGCCGTAGATGTTCACCGCGGTCTCGCCGAACTCCTCCTGGTACTGGGCCTGCAGATCCTCCACACCCTGCAGCTCGGCATTCGGATCGTTGGTCGCCAGGATCGAGGTGACGTAGGGGATCTCGATCAGGTGGGTGATGCTCCCACAGTCCTGGGCGAAGGCGTCCGGCCCACCGATGGTGAGGATGGAGAAGGGCGCACCCTCCTGGGTGTCGCACAGGGCCTCGGCGCTGGCCATCTTCATCGGCTGCTGCTCGAACATGAGCTTCGCCTGCCAGTCGCCGGAGACGACGAGCACGAGGGCGGCGACGAACATCGAGACCACGCCGAAGCGCAGGGCGGGCCGGAACACGCGGCGCGCCATGTGGTCGTGCTCGACACCGTCGGTGGTCTCCAGGCCGACCTCGCGGGCCTTGGTGTGGTGCTTGACCATGTGCCAGGCGGCGACACCTGTGACGAACGCTCCGGCGGTCAGCCACGCCCCGGAGATCACGTGGGGGAACGCCGCGAGGGTGGTGATGTTGGTGAGCACCGCGAAGATGCCGCCCTGCTCGGGGTCGAGCTCGGCGCGACCCGTCTCGGGGTTGAAGTGGGCGCCGACGGGGTGCTGCATGAAGGAGTTCGCGGCGATGATGAAGTACGCGGACAGGGTGGTGCCGACGGCGACCGCCCAGATCGTCAGCAGGTGGACCTTCTGGGGCAGGCGGTCCCAGCCGAAGATCCACAGCCCCAGGAACACCGACTCCAGGAAGAACGCGGCGAGCCCCTCGAGGGCGAGGGGGGCGCCGAAGATGTCCCCGACGAACCGGGAGTACTCCGACCAGTTCATCCCGAACTGGAACTCCTGCACGATGCCGGTGGCGATGCCGAGCCCGAAGTTCACGATCAGCAGCGAACCGAAGAACTTCGTCAGACGCGTCCACGCGTCGACCTTCACCGGGTCCTTCGAGAAGGTCGCGACCGTCTGCATGCAGGCGACCAGCAGCGACAGACCGATCGTGAGCGGCACGAAGATGAAGTGGTAGACGGTGGTGATACCGAACTGCCAGCGCGCCAGATCGAGGGCTTCCATGGGCGTCCTTCGCGAGAGGTCCGGGGGGTGCGAACCTCACGTTACGACGGACTGACATCTCCCCGCGGGACATAGGTCCCCGGCCCGGGAACTCGCCGCGGCGCGCCCGCCGCTCTGTGACGCACCCGACGGGACGGAGGCCCTGTGCCATACTTGCCGCAGCGCTCTCCCGTCCCGTACCGGACGGGGGAACCTCCCGGCGTCGAGACGTCGAGAACCGGACACCGCGACCGCCATGGGACGCGACCGGACCGACTCTCCGCGGAGACGACTCCGCGGCGTCGACATCGCTGCGCTCCTGATGATGGAGCTGCGCGACGGTGAGGGCGAACGACTTCCGTCCCGAGGGACGATGACAGCCGGATCCAGGGTGCGCTGGATCCGTACGAAGGAGCCGCCCGTATGGCTGAGAACACCCGCACCCCCGAGGACTCCTCCAGCGAGTCCCCCCAGAGCACGGAGCCCGCCGCCGCGTCGGAGGAAAACCCACCGAAGCGCGTCCGGCGCCGCGCCGGCGCCCCCGCGGGAGCCCCGACGAGCAGCGCCGGCACACCGGCTAGCGCTCCCCCCGCCGATGCGCAGTCCTCCCCGCGCACGAGCGTCCCCACTCAGTCCGTCGAGGACGAGGAGGCCCCGCGGCAAGCGTCCCCGCAGCGCCGCCGCGCCGGCGCCCCGGCCGGACCGCCGAGTGCACCCCAGTTCACCCCGCCGCAGCCGATCCGCGCGACCGCCGGCGCCGAGGATGACGCCGCCGACGACGACGCCGCGACCGCGCAGAGCCCCGCGACCACGACCGTCGGCGCATCCGGCGCACCAGGGGCCGGCGGCATCGCCGATGACCTCGCGGCGCTCGCCTCCACCCGCACCTCCGACGACGACGCGGGGGACGAGGAGACGCGCGAGAAGCGCGAACAGGATCAACAGGACTTCGCCTCCCTCCTCTTCCAGGCCCCTGCCCCGCGCCGCGCCCGCCGCAGCGCCGGCCGGCCCGAGGTCGAGGACACCGCCGAGGAGGACACCTCCGGCGAATCCTCGGACGAGGGCGAGGAGACCGAGGACGAGGACGCCGCGCGGGACGGCAGCACCGAGGAGAAGTCCGAGGGGTCCCGTCGGCGCCGGCGCCGGGGAGGACGTGGCCGCCGCGGCCGCGGTCGCGGTGACTCCGACGACTCCGGCGCTGCGAGCGATCAGGACGACCAGGGCGAGCAGGACGACTCCTCAGCAGGGGACGACTCCGAGGAGGAGGACACCGCAGACGGTGGCCGGGGACGCGGCGGCCGCCGGCGCTCCCGTCGCCGGGGTGGCGGGGAGACCGGCTCCGATACCGAGGACGACAGCACCGAGGATTCCGAGGAGCAGGACGACACCGAGGACGGCGGAGGCCGACGCTCCGGGCGGGGCGGACGCTCACGCCGGTCCCGCAAGCGCGGCTCCTCCGAGGACTCTGCCGGGGACTCGACCGAGGACGACGCGAACGACGACGACGCCGAGGACGACTCCGACGGCGACGGGGATTCTCGCAGCAGCTCCCGTCGGCGCCGCCGTCGCCGCCGCTCCGGCTCCGGCTCCGGCGGCGAGGACCGGCCCTCACCGGATGATCCGCCGAACACCGTGGTGAAGGTGCGCGAGGCCCGCGACGAGGTGAAGGCCGTCAAGGGCTCAACCCGCTTGGAGGCGAAGAAGCAGCGCCGCCGCGAGGGCCGCGACGCCGGTCGCCGCCGCAACGTGATCACCGAGGCCGAGTTCCTCGCCCGCCGTGAGTCGGTCAAGCGGTCCATGGTGGTGCGTGAGAAGCCCGGTCGTACCCAGATCGCGGTGCTCGAGGACGACGTGCTGGTCGAGCACTACGTGGCGCAGAAGACCCAGACCTCGATGGTCGGCAACGTCTACCTCGGCAAGGTGCAGAACGTGCTGCCCAGCATGGAGGCGGCGTTCGTGGACATCGGCCGGGGCCGGAACGCCGTCCTGTACGCCGGTGAGGTCAACTGGGACGCCGCGGGGCTGGACGGTCAGCCACGCCGGATCGAGCTTGCCCTGAAGAGCGGCGACACGGTGCTCGTGCAGGTCACCAAGGACCCCATCGGCCACAAGGGTGCGCGCCTGACCAGCCAGATCTCCCTGCCGGGCCGGTACCTGGTGTTCGTGCCCGGCGGCTCCATGACCGGTATCTCCCGCAAGCTGCCCGACGCCGAGCGGGCCCGCCTGAAGAAGATCATGAAGCAGGCCATCCCCGACGAGGCCGGTGTCATCGTGCGCACCGCCGCCGAGGGGGCGAGCGAGGAGGAGCTCACCCGCGACGTCGAGCGACTCCGCAAGCAGTGGGCGAAGATCGAGAAGTCCCAGAAGTCCAAGAACGCCCCCGTCGCCCTCTCCCAGGAACCCGACCTCGCCATCCGGGTCGTGCGCGACGTGTTCAACGAGGACTTCACCTCCCTCATCGTCGAGGGCGAGAAGACCTACGAGGAGATCCACGACTACGTCTCCTCGGTCGCCCCGGACCTGCTGGAGCGACTCACCCGCCACCTCGGGGAGAAGGACGCCTTCGCCAAGCACCGCATCGACGAGCAGCTGCTGAAGGCGATGGACCGCAAG
>JAUNUA010000123.1 GCA_030538435.1 Brachybacterium sp. | reverse complement strand
CCCCGGGTGAGGAGCACCCGGTAGATGTTGGTGATGTAGCGCAGGAGGTCGTCGTCGGTGGTGGGGCGGTTGCGCATCGCGTTGTTCGACTTGCCCTTCTTGTCGAAGTAGTTGGCGCGATCCGCCGCGAGCAGGCCCGTCTCGGGGTCGATGCGCAGATCAGGCCCGATGATCACGCCCGCGTAGTTGAGGTCGTAGCCCTGCACGGTGTGGATCGACCCGACCTCGTCGAGTGACGTCTTCGACGCGATCCAATCGACGTCCGAGACGTTCCAGTCCAGGTGGACGCCATCGTGCTCGATGTCGTGCTCGCCGGTGCCCTTCTTGCTCTTCCACTCCCAGGCATACCCGGCAACCAGGCGGGCCAGACCATGCTCCGCGTCTCGCTCACGGATCCTCTGGTGCATCTCCGCGAGATCGTCGAACAGCTCCACCTCGTAGTCGCCGAAGTCCGGGATCGATGAGGGCGGCTCGTTCGAGACCATCGCGCGAGCGATGTCGATGAACGCCGTTCCGCCCTGCACCCTCATCTGGGTCTGCAGAGGATAGTGCCGCTTCTGAGAGCGGGTCTCGGTCAGAACCTGCTCGAACACCTCGGGTTCGATGTCGGCGGGGCGCACGCTCTGAGCGGTGTCCAGCAGCAGGATCGTGTGCCTGGATCGCGCACGGATCCAATCGAGCTGGTTGATGTCGTGGTCGTCCCACCCGACCAGGCGCTGGGTGATCTCGCCGAAGCGCTTGGTGAGTGTGCCGTGGGACTGGGACGCTCGTTGGGTCAGCCGATGAGCCTCGTCGACGATGACCACATCGAAGTCCTCGCGGGAATCAGCGACATCGTAGGGCGTGAGCACGTCGGCGCCGCGCAGAGCTGGCACCGTCCGGAACACCCTGCGGATCGACTGGCGCAACGACTTCTGGGGCACCACCAGGGCGATGCGCAGACCACCGAAGAGTTCGCGGTTCCCCTCGACAAAGAGATCGGAGAACATCGAGTCTCCGTCGACGTCGTCGGCCGCATCGAACTCGGCCAGATCGCGCATGAGCTTCATCAGGTAGATGCCGACGATGGTCTTCCCGGTGCCGGGGTCCCCCTGGATCGCCGCCAACGTCCGAGCGCCGCTGGCAAGGTCCTCCACCAGGCCCTCCATGATGTCCAGGACGGCGATCCCCTGTTCGGTGTTCAGCGCTTTGTAGGGGGAGAGCTTGAACAGGTCCGAGTTCTCGATCTCCGGAATAGAACGTTCGAAGTAGCCGCGTGACCTGAGCTCCTCGAAGATCTCCTGGAAGGTCTCGTTGTACTCGCTGCGCTGGTAGTAGTCCTGGTTGGTGATGCCTTCGTTCAGATTGAGCAGCTCGTACCTGCCGTCGCCGTGGAGCATGCGGATGAGGAAGGACTCCAGGTCCAGGCATGCGGAGGCGTGGAAGCGCTCATGGAGGACCACACGAACCTCTCGCAGGTGCTTCTTCCGCTCGGACATCAGATGCTGGCGCATGCGTCGGTCCGCGTTGCCGGTCTCACCGACGTAGAGGTCGTGGCCGTCCTCGATCAGATAGACGACAGGCCAGTTCGAGAACTTCGGGGTCCGCGCCTGCGCCGCGGCGATGGAGGACGCGGTGAACTCCAGTTCCTCGATGTCAAAGTCGGTCATACTTCGTGCTCCGTCCCCTGGCCTTGTCGGCTGGGTATTTCATCCGTGTCCGCTCGAGCTTGGCGCGCACGATCTGCTCGGGGTCCAGGCCGAGGCGGTCGGCCAGCAGCAGAGCGTAGGTGAGCACGTCGGCGAGTTCATCGGTGACCTGGTCGATGTCAGCGTTCGCGTTCCACTGGTAGCACTCCAGGAGTTCGCCCGCCTCGATGCTGATCGACTTCGCGAGGTTCTCCGGCGTGTGGAACTGGCGCCACTCCCGCTCCGCGACGAAGCCACGGAGGGTTTGCAGAAGATCATCGCTGGTCATTCAAGCAATTTAGCATCGAGTGGCGGGCCCGGCAGATCGTCACGGGAACGTTCCGAACGCGCAGGGCGAGAGGTCGGGCTGTGCCGGCAGCAGGGGCGCTGCCGGCGGGCCGGTGGGTGCAGTGTGCCCACGACCCTCACCTGCGCGGGGCCCCGGCATGCTTGGTCCACCCCATGGAGTACACCCACGCCAGCACGTGCCGCAGCGGGGTGCGGAGGACCGAACGCAGCAGTCCGTCCCGCGCGCGAGCGACACGGGGCGGGAGGGGCCGCCCGAGAGCGGTGTTCAGGTGCGCCAGCCGGCCACCCACGCGAGCGGCCCGCAGGCGTGATCGCTCGAACCTGCCGAAGCCGGGGAGCTGGGGGAGCGGGACGCGCACACCCCGACGGACCACGTCCTCCAGTAGGGGAGCGAGGGCGAGGGCGTCCAGCCATCCCAGCGTCATGCCTTGCCCGCCGATGGGGCTGATCTCATGCGCCGCGTCCCCGATCAGCACCGTGCGTCCGGTGACCATCCGCTCCGCGGTGCGACGTCGGACGGTGAACGGGCTGATCATGGTGCAGAGATCGGGATCCAGCTCGACACCGACGCGGACCCGCACGAGGGCGGTGAGGTCTGCCGGCGTGGCTGCGGGGGTCGTCCCCTTCTGCTCTGCCATGCCCGTGTGCACCACCCAGCGTCGGCGCGACCCGCCCAAGGGGAACGACTCGACGACCCCGCCCGAGCAGAGGTGGATCACAGCGGTATCGGCGGCACCGGGGGAGCGGTCGATATCGCCCATGAGATAGCTGTCCGGGTAGGCCGAGAGGCGGGTGCTGATGCCCGCTAGGTGCCGCACGATGCTGCGGGACCCATCCGCCCCGACGACGACGCGCGGCCGCCACGAGCGTGCCGCTCCCGTCCGGTGGTCCTCAGAGGTGGGGCGGGTGGTCACCACGGCCTGCGGTCCGAGGTCCTCGACGTCCAGGACCTCCTCACCGCGGATCAATGCCCCGGGGGCGATGACCGCCAGGCGATCGGCCAGCAGCTCCTCGGTGCGCGACTGCGGGAGAGTCAGCACGTAGGGCCGCTGCGGTGACGCCCGGTCGAAGCGCAGCAACCCGAGCGGCCCCGAGGGGCCGCGGGCGTCGCCGGACATGATGCGCGAACCCGCCGCCACGGCCTCCTCCTCGAGACCCACCGCGGCGAGGGCGTCGAGCGCGGGCGGGTGCAGACCGATGGCGCGGGAGTGGATGCTCGGCCGCTCGCGGCGCTCGATCACCCGCACGTCGATCCCGCGGCCGACGAGCAGCAGAGCGAGGAACAGGCCTGTCGGCCCGCCGCCGACGATCAGCACGTCGCAGTCCGTGGAGGGCCCGGGCGGGTGATCGGTGGTCACGGCGCGGTGGGGTCGAGCACCAGCAGGTTCCGCCACGGCCCCACGGTGTCCACCCGCCAGGGGGAGGGGGCCGCTGCGCGCAATTCTGCTGTGGTGTGGCTGCGGCGGATCGACGTCAGCCCGTCCTCGCGGATGAAGGACCCGGGGAACGGCATCGTCCCGATCGAGAACAGGGGGTAGGCCAGGCGTGAGCGGTTGATGTCGCTGTGCACCACGCGGCGGCGTGCCAGATGACAGGAATCCTCGAGCAATCCCGCGAATGCGGAGTCGTCGAGGTGATGCAGCAGGTGGTTGGAGACCACCAGATCCACCGTGACGCCCTCGGCGACGAGGTCGCGGCTCAGGGCCCGTCGGAAGGCGAGTCCGGGTGCGGGCAGGCGCCGTGTGGCGAAGGCGTGCGCGCGCGGATCGGGATCGATCCCGGTCACGTGCAGGCGGTACCCGTCGCGGCGCGCCCAGCGGGTGAGCGCCCGCGCGAGGTCCCCGCCGCCGGATCCGATGTCCAGTGCCGTGGTGGTGCGTCCGTGCTCGAGGAGCGGTAGCACGTGCCGACGGTAGGTGGTGCGCCATCCGGCGACGACACCGTTGATGATCGGGAACTGGGCGTAGGTGCGCTCCAGGGTGCGCAGGTCGCAGCCCGGGTCGTCCATCTGCTCGCGGGCGTCCCGATCCCGGTGCCGCAGGTCGGGCAGGATCACGCACTCTCCTCGGGGGCGCCGATGGTGGTCATGAGGCCTGTCTCCACGGTCAGGCCGGGCCCGAAGGCCATGCCGCATACGCGCTGCTCGATGCCGGGGGCGGCCCGGTCCAGGATGTTCCGCAGCACGAACATCACGGTGGCGCTGGACATGTTGCCGTAGTCCCGGAGGGTCTCGCGCGGGGGCTCGAGCTGCTCGGCGGTGAGGCCGAGCTTCGCCTCGACCTTGTCCAGGATGCTGCGGCCACCGGGGTGGATCGCCCAGTGCTCGATGTCCCGGTAGGGGAGGTTCTCGAGGGAGGGGTCCCGGGCGATGAGGGGCCGCAGGGCCTCAACGATGTGCTCGTCGATGATGTGAGGGACGTAGGTGCCGAGCACCATCTCGAAGCCGTTGTCGCCGATGTTCCAGGCCATGGCTTCTTCGCCGACGGGGGTCAGGACGGTCTCGAAGTGGTCCAGGCGCAGGATGGGGGTGGTCGAGGGCAGGTCGCGCCCGGTGATGACGGCGGCGGCGGCGCCGTCGGCGAACAGCGAGGAGCCGACGATGGTGTCGGGGTCATTGGAGGTGCGCACGTGCAGAGTGCACAGCTCCACGCTGACGACGATCACGACAGCGTTCGGGTCGGCCTGGCAGATGGTCTGCGCCTGGCGCAGTGCGGGGAATGCCGCGTAGCAGCCCATGAAGCCCAGGTGGTAGCGCTGCGTCGAGGGGTCGAGGCCCAGCGCCCGCACGATCCGGTAGTCGGGGCCAGGGGCGAAGAATCCGGTGCAGGAGACGGTGATGACGTGGGTGACGTCGGCGGCCTCGATCCCTTCGGCAGCCTCGAGGGCGGCGGCGGCCGAGCGGATATACAGCTCGGTGGCCTCACGCGCGAAGACGGCGTTGCGAGCCCCGGTAGTGGGGTTCAGGAACTGGCGGCTGGTGGGGTCGAAGAATACTGGGTCGGTGCCGCCGGGGTCCGGGTCCCATTCGTGGACGGCGCTGAAACGGCGGTCGATGCCGGAGGAGTTGAAGGAGGTGGCGACCAGGCGGGAGCCGAGACGGCTCAGGTCCTCCTGCGCGAGGAACACATCCCGCAGTTCCTCCTGCGCCAGCTCAGTGTCGGGAACCGCGGTTTCCAGGGACCTCAGTGTGACCGTCATGCCCCATTGTGGTCCGCGAGCCACGGCTGCCGCACCCAGGGAGGCGGACCGGGTGGTCGGGGCGCGGTGCTGCACAATAGAACCATGCAGGGATGGAGCGGAGTGTCCGAGGCGTACGCCAATTCGTTCGCAACTCTGTGTGGGGAACCATTCCGAGAATATTGGAGGATCTCCCCACCGCGCGCCTGCTGGATGCAGGGAGTGGGAACGGATCGCTGATATCGACTGCGATAGCGCGGAATCGGGAGGCAGTCGCCATCGACGCCGACCCTGACATGGTCGCGATGACGAATGCGGCCGCGCCGGGTACGTGCGAGCGGGCCGTGCTGCCGAATCTTCCGTTCCCAGACTCGTCGTTCGGTGCAGTGGCAGCCAATTTCGTGGTGAACCATCTCGAAGAACCCCGGGCCGGCGTCGAAGAACTCGCGCGTGTACTAGCTTCTGGCGGTCAGCTCGCGATGACGATCTGGCCACAAGGAGGGGCGGGGTGGGCGAGTCTGGTTGACGGTGCTTTCGAGGATGCCGGGGCGACACCGTGGCAGGGCACGAGACTACCGCCTGAGCAGGACTTCCCCCGGACACCGGACGGGCTGGCCATGCTCGCTGAGGCAGCGGGGTTGGAGATCATTAGCAGCGAGACATTGACCTGGACCTGGGAAGTGGACGCGTCGGCGCTCTGGTCAGGCATCGAGGGCGGTGTCGCGACGCCGGGCGCGCGCTACCGCGCCCAGACCGCAGCAATCCAGGAGGAAACGCGGATAGCATTCGAGCGCCGATCAGCAGAACTTGCATCTCACGGCCGTCTGTGCTTTCGCTGCTCCGCCAGCTACGTGCTTGCGGTGAGACCCTTCAGCTGAGGGCTCCCACTGCGACCCCCGTCAGCGACCTGCCGCTGGGGAATATACGACAGTGACGGAGGTAAGGGGCTTACGGCTCTGTCGCTCGCCGGACCGTGTGCACCGTCAATCCATCGATACCCTCGAAGTCCGCCTGATTTGAGGTGTACACCGGCAAGCCCCGGGAGATCGCAGTAGCCGCGATCAATGCGTCATAAGCCCGGGCTCGAGGCTTTCTGCCGGAGGCTCGCAACGACGAGGCGACGCTTCCGAAGGCCCGCGCCGCCATGCTGTCAAAGGGGATCGGCTCGAAGTCCGCCTCGGCCTGTTGCAGATGAGCCTGTCTGGCCGCTCGCTCCGCGTTCGTCCGGGGAACCAGTGGTCCGACCGAGAGTTCCGCCAACGTGATGGCCGTTATGCGTGGCTCGGTGGGGAGTGTCGTAGGGTCCAGTGTCCCGAGATCGATGAGAGCGGATGTGTCGAGAATGCCTTCGCGTCGTTGCTGCGTCATAGCTCAGGATCGATCGAGCGGTCGATGTCGACCCTGAGTTGCTCGGCATCCACCGAGGGGAGGGCGCGCCGGCGAGAGATGAGTTCGTCGGCGTGGAGCGCGCGTCGAGGCAGTGGGGCAACGGTGGCCACTGGCTCACCATCCTTGGTGACCGTCAGGGACTCGCCGTGCGCCACGCGCCGAAGCACATCGGCGCTCCGGTTGCGCAGGTCTCTCACGCTCACGTGTGTCATAACGTGATTGTATCACCGGTGATACGGAGGCATCGGCGGTCGGCTCGCTATGACGATGTGGCCCACCGACTGGGCGAGATGGACGAGACCGGCCTGCGGTGCCGCCGAGCGTTCGGCCAACGGCGGAGAGACCGCCTCCATGGACGAGGTCGTCCAGAGCATCACACGCGCGGGCCGTTACCAGTCGTGACAGACCAGTTCGAGATCCGGTTCTCGTCAAGCGCCCGACGGAGCCTCACGACGACATTGCCAGAAC
>JAUNUA010000122.1 GCA_030538435.1 Brachybacterium sp. | reverse complement strand
CGGGGTCGACGACCTTGACGGACAGCTCGTAGTTGCCTGGCTTCAGGTCACCGGTATCGAAGGTGTCGGTGACCTCCGTCGTCCCGGGCAGTACCTGAGACAGCTGAAAGCTCGAGGTGTACGACGCGGCGACGGTGTCGCTGTTGGGACGACGCAGCTCGTAGACGACTTCCCAGTCGTGATACGTGGGTGCGACGTTCACGTTCTCCCAGGTCGTTGTCACGCTCGACGTGCCACCCGCAGTGAACTCGCCGTGGACTCGATTTACCTGATAGCGGTACCCCGAGCGCAGGTTCGCCTGGCGGAAGTCCGCTCGGTCCTGATCGGTGTACTCCACGAGCTCGCCTTCGAAGTTGCCGGACGACAGCAGCGAAACGTGCCAGTCCTCGACCTGCTCGAGACCCATCCAGAAGCGACCACCGGAGCCCACTTCCCAGTCATCGATCACGCCATCGCGGTTGTAGTCGTCGTACTCCCAGTCCTCGATAGTCCCATCCCCGTTGAGATCCTTCGGCGGTCTCGTCCCACCGCACCACTCGGTAACGAAGGGCGCGGTCTGCCAGCGCTGCAGTGGGTCGTGGCCGCCGATCTCCTGGGCGTACCTCGAGGCTTCCTCGAGGCCCTCCTTGGCGTGCTGCTGTTCGAGCCCAGCGCCAAGACAGTCGTTGCGCACGCCGATCCGCGGATCGAGCGCGAGGGTTTCCTGCCACAGCCGGTTGGACCAGTCCGAGCTCTCGCTTCCGTCTGCGGAGCGGATGCCGTCGACATCCGCCACTCGGGTGCCTGTGGTGTTCAGCAGCACGGTGGTGGTGGGAAAGTTCTCCTCCACCGCGCGGATCACCCGCATCGAGGACTCCAGGGTGATGTCGGTCTGGCCGCCTGGTGCCGTGGCGTAGTCCTTCTGGAAGGGGTAGGAGTGCCACTCGCCCCAGTTGCCGTAACCGCCGACATCGATGTAGCCGAGGCGGGGGTCGCCGTCGTACTTCTCCCCGAGGTGCTCCATCAGCTCCTCCCACTGCACGAGGAAGTCCTCGCTGTTCCAGTCAGGGATCTCCAGCGGGCCGGAGCCGCCTTCGGCGATCCAGGTCCCCTCGGCCTCGCGCAACGGCTCGGGGAGCACGATCATGTCTGCGCTGCACCAGTCGCACACGGACATCACGCGGAACCCGTAGGTGCCACCGGTGGCCTCGGCCCGGGCCAGGCCACGGTCGATCTTCCCGGTGTCGAACACCTGGTCCTCGGACTCGACCTCGTTCCAGAACATCCGGTCATAGTGATCTGGGCCCAGCAGCTCGGGAGACTTGTTCTCGTCGTACCAGGCGTACTGGCCGCGTAAGGGGTTCGGGATCTCGACGTCAGAGGCGACCGCGTCGGGCCGGACATCGAAGGGTCCCTTGACCGGGGGGCCGGCGAGAACCGGTGTCATCAACCCGAGGGCCAGGCCCAGGGAGGCCGTGAACACGGCTCCAGTGCGGATCGTGGGTCTCATGGCGTGCTCTCCTTGTGACGTGATCGCCGGACGGCCTCGTCCGGCTCCGGGGTCAGCCTTTGACCCCGGTCTGCGCCAGCCCTTCGACGAACCGGCGCTGCATGCTGAGGAACAGGACGAAGATCGGGAGCATCGCCATCAGCGAGGCCGCCATCAACACCGGGTAGTTGGTGGCGTACTGGCCGCTGAAGCTGGCCAATCCCACCGACAGCGGCATCTTGTCCTCGTAGGTGGCGATCACCAGGGGCCACAGCAGGTCGTTCCACGATCCGAGGGTGGTGATGATGACCAGGGCGCTCGCGGCGGGGCCCGACAGCGGCAACATCACTCGGAAGAACACCTGGGCGGGGTTGGCGCCGTCCAGGCGCGCGGATTCCTCAAGCTCCTGAGGCATAGACAAGAAGTGCTGGCGGAACAGGAACACCCCGAAGGCGATGAAGATGCCGGGCAGCGAGATCCCGGAGATGGTGTTCAGCAGGCCCAGAGAGCGAATGATCTCGTACTGGGGCACGAGGAAGATCTGGCCGGGCACCATGAGGATCGATAGGAATACGCCGAACAGGATGTTCCGGCCGGGGAAACGCATGCGGGCGAATGCGTAACCGGCCATGGAGCAGAACAGCAGCTGTCCGAGCACCCGGATCACCGTGGTCGAGACACTGACCCACAGTTGCTGCAGGAACGGCATCTGCTGGAACACGGCCAGGTAGTTCTCGA
Source organism: Brachybacterium sp. (assembly GCA_030538435.1). Taxonomy (GTDB): domain Bacteria; phylum Actinomycetota; class Actinomycetes; order Actinomycetales; family Dermabacteraceae; genus Brachybacterium. The sequence continues at coordinate 4,807 of JAUNUA010000122.1, read as the reverse complement.
CGTGAAGTCGGTCGGGAATGATCTGCGGTGGCACAGAGGTGATCGCCCCCTGCGTGGACAGCGACATGATCAACTGCCAGGCGAAGGGGAACAGCATCACCGCGCTGCCGACCACCAGGATGACGTGCGCGCCGACGTTCGGGAAGCGCTGGGCGAGGGTTCGAGGGCTCCGGGTCGGGGCCCGACGGGGCTCAGACATAGTTCACCCACCGTTTCTGCAGACGGAACTGGGCGAATGTGACCAGGGCGATGACGACGAGGATCAGCAACGCGAGCACGGAGGCGTATCCGCGCTGGTTCTGCACGAACGCCGCCTCGTAGAAGAGGTAGACCAGGGATTTCGAACGCTGCAGCGCCGGATTGCCCTTGTCCATCATCGCGTAGAGCTGGTCGAACAGCTGGAAGCTGCCGATCGCGGTCATCACCGACAGCAGGAAGATGCTGGGCGTCAGCAGGGGCACGGTGATCGAGAAGAACTGCCGGACGGGTCCTGCCCCGTCGAGGGACGAGGCCTCGTACAGCTCATGGGGGATGGAGCGCAGACCGGCGGTGAGGATCACGATGGCGAAGCCGAAGGAGGCCCACAGCCCCAGCAGAGAGACGGCGAACATCGAGGCGGGGTAGCTGGCCAGCCACACCGGACCTTCGATCCCGACCAGGCTGAGCAGGTAGTTGATCATGCCGTGGTTGCTGTTGAACATGATCCGCCAGGTCAGCGTGATCGCCACCGGCATCGCCAGGTAGGGCATGAAGAACATGACTCGGTAGAAGCGGGAGAACCGCAGGCCGGGCCGGTTGATCAGGGACGCCACCAGAACGGCGATCGGGATGCCGCACATGACCACGACGGTGTAGAGCAGCGTGTTGCCGAACGCGCGGGGGATTTCGGTGTCTGAGAGCACCCGGCTGTAGTTGTCCAGGCCGGTCCACTCGGTAGCCCCGAAGGCTGAGACTCGTTGGAAGCTATTCATCACCGTGCGCACGATCGGCCAGATGTAGAAGATCAGCAGGCCGAGACCCATGGGGCCCACGAACAGCAGAGGCCACCAGCCACTGCTCGTGAGCCGACGACGTCGGCGGCGGGGCAGTCCCAGTGCCGGAGGCGCGCCGGGAGCTGTGGCCCCCGCAATTTCCCCCCGCCGCGCGGGCTTTCTCGCCGGCGCGCGCTCCGACACAGTCCTCATCGCGCCGTCACTCCCCCTCGTCCTGCAGGACGGCGTTCATGTCCGTCGCCAAACCCTCGGCGCCCTCGGCGACGGTGACGTCCCCTCCGACGATCTGCGGGAACCAGGTGGCCTCCGCGTCCATCCACGCCTGGGTGTTCTTCGAGGCGGGCATCGGGAAGGCGTCTTCGGTGGCGCCGTCGACGAACACCTGCATGTCCATCGTCGGGTACTGGTCGGTGTAGCCGGCCTCGAGGCCCTCGTAGGCGGGGATCGCTCCGCCGGACTCCCCTTGGATCTGCCCGGCCTTCTCCCCGGCCAAGAAGGTGATGAGCGCGGCCGCAGCGTCCTTGTGGGAGGAGGAGGCGGACATGACGTGGCCAACACCGTGGATGACGGTGGCCCGTTGGGTTCCCTGCGGCAGGGGCGCGACCCGGATGTCGTCGTAGGCGGGCATGTCCTTGAGGATCCCGGCGTTCCAGTTGCCGCCGGTCATCATGGCGGCGCGGGCGGAGCCGAACACTTCGGCACCCCAGTTCTCCGCTGTGAACGCGACGTCGGGAGTGGAACCGTCGGCCTCCATGTCGGCCATCAGCTGGAAGGCTGTCTTCGCGGGGTCACTGTCGTAGCCGGAGATGTTCTCCTCGGTGATGATCTGTCCGCCGTAGGAGTAGATCATCGGGTAGACGAGCTCCTGGTTGGACCACCCGCCGATCGCTCCGTAGATGCCGTCGTCGGACAGGGCCTCGGAGATCTCCCGGGCGGTGGCGTGGTAGTCCTCCCAGGTCCAGTCGGCAGTGGGCACATCGACCCCGGCCTGCTCGAACAGGGCCTCGTTGTAGAACAGGCCGATGGTGTCGTAGTCCTTGGGGTACCCGTAGACGGTGCCGTCGTGGGTGTAGGTCTCGACCAGCGCCTCAGGGAACTTCGTGGCGTCGACGTCGAGGTCCGCCAAGGACTGCAGCTGACCCTCGACGGCGTAGAGCGCGAAGTTCCCTGCGTTCATCCAGAACACATCGGGCAAGTCACCGCCACCCGCCTGCGTCTGCAACTTGGTGAAGTAGTTCTCCCACGGGGTCACGGTGATGTTCACCGCGATGTTGGGGTACTCCTCGTTGAACGCCTCGATCATCTGCTCGATCGTGGGGCGCTGATCTTCCGACCACATCCCGTAGCTGATCTCGGCGGTGGTGTCGGCGTCGACGTCGGTGGCGATCTCCTCGTCGGAGCCCCCTGCTCCCCCGCCGCATGCGGCGAGGAGGCCGGCGGAGGCCGCGGCGACGGATCCGAGGAAGACTCTGCGTTTCATGACGGTACTCCTGCGGTGCTCGGGTTGAGGGTGGGTGTGGTGCGGGGACTGCGGGTAGTGCGTACGGAGCTGATGCCCCGGGCGAGGAGGTGGGTGCGGTCGTCGGCTCGGTCCGAACGGACCAACGCCAGGCGCTCTCCTCGTGCGTACGCGGCGAAGAACGCTTCGGCATCGTGCAGGCCGTGCGGCACAGTCGGGACGGTGAGCGCCTCGGTACGCGTCGGTGCCTCCGGCAGGGTGCCGGCGGCGGCCGCGGCACGACGTTCGGCGATGACCTGGGCAAGGATGCGACCGGGGGTCTTCGTCCGGTTGTCGGCGTCGAGCAGGCCCATCTCGTATTCGAGGGGGGCGAACTCGCGGAAGCGGGTACTGATGTCGTGGGAGGCCCACCAGGTCGCGCCCCATAGACCGTCGATTCCGACGGTGGCGCGAACCTGACTCTCCACGAAGTCCTCGTGGTCGAGGGCGGGGACCCATTCGGGGGCGAGCCCGAACTCCTGGACCCACACCGGGCGGTTCGGGTCGCGGTGGTGGGCGCGGAAAAGTTGGGTCATGTAGTCGGCGATCGCGTAGGACCCGGGATGCCGATGCCCGAAACGCTTCAGCGCGCCGGAGAAGTACGGCCAGGCATGGACGCAGGAGATGTCGCCCGCGGTGGCCGCCCCCGTAATGGAGAGCGCTGAGTCCGGTTCAGTCAGCGGCCGGTTGTCCACTCCGAACATGATCGGGACAGTGGGGTGGGCGGCGCGTGCTTCATCGAGGATGTGCGCTGCCCACGCATCGACCCCGCCAGGGGCGACACTGTTCGCGGGTGTCTCCTCTGCCAGCACGTTGATCTCGTTGCCCACATCCAGGCCGATGGACCGGGGGTGTTCCTGCAGGACGGCGCCCACCTCACGAAGCAACAGCTTCTGGGCTCGGATCAGGCCGGGGTCGGTGAAGATGTTGCGGTCCGTCGCCCAGGCGGGACGGAAGTCGAAGCCGCTCAGCCAGCCGTCGAGCACCGTGGTCACTACGTTGAGTCCCGCGCGGTCTGCAAGATCGTGCAGCTCACTGAGGCGCTTCAACGCGGTGGCAGACACGGCGCTCGGGGAGGGCTGGAACATCGGCCACAGGCACTGGATGCGCACATGGTCCAACCCGAGCGCGGCGAGCGCATGCAGGTCCTCCTGGAGGGAGGCCGGCTCCCAGTCCTGCCAGGCATACCACCAGTTCCGGCTGGGCACGTAGTTCGCACCTAGGCGGAGCGTGCGGGGGCTGCGGAAGGGGGCGGGAGAGGAAGTGGAGGCGGGAGCGGTTCCCGGAGGTGTCGGCGACGGTGCCATCGGATCCTCATCTGGTGGGTCGGGACCTCGGATGCACTGAACTTAAGCGTTTCTTGTTTTGGCGTCAAGAGGGAATCTGGGGAACACTGGGCTGGACCCGGCCTGGACCGGTGCACTCGATGCGGAGCAGGTGAGGTGTGATGGGGACACAGGACCCCTCGGCGGGCGCGCGATGGAGCGCAGCTCGGAATGGAACGACGCCTACCATCACGGATATTGCTCGCGAGGTCGGCGTGAGCGTGAGCGCGGTGTCCTATGCGCTGAACGGCAAAGCAGGGGTCAGCGCCGACCGGCGCCGCCGGATCGCCGAGGTGGCCGAGCAGCTCGGCTACCGGCCAAACTCCTCCGCACAGGCTCTGGCATCCTCGCGGGCCCGCGCTTTCGGCTTGGTCATCAACCGTCCGGCCGAGGTGGTCGGCTCGGATCCGTTCTTCCCCGCCTTCATGGCCGGGGCACAGTCGGTGCTCTCCCGCAGCGGCTACACGCTGCTGTTGGACATTCTGGTCGACGGCGGTGAGCAGGAGCACTATGAGCGCCTCGTGACCTCCGGGCAGGTATCCGGGTTCTTTCTGACAGACCTGCTGGTGGAAGACCCTCGGCTGCCCTTCCTCGCCGAACGGGGGGTGCCGGCCGTGATCTCGGGCAGCGAGCCCGTGGAAGGCTTCGAGTTCCCGGTCGTCTCCTTCGAGGAGGATGACGCATTGATAGAGGCGGTCGACGAGCTGGTGCGCCTCGGCCACACGCGCATCGCTACGGTCTCCGGTCCGGCCACCATGCGCCACGCGATGCGTCGGCAATCGACGGTCGAGCAGGCAGTGCGCGCCCACGGCCTGGAACTGGTGGGTTCTGTGGAGGGCGATTTCGGTGCCGCCAGCGGGGCGGCGGCGATGACCCGCCTGCTGGCGCGCAAGTCGCGGCCCACGGCCGTCCTGTTCAGCAACGACCGAATGGCGATCGCGGGATGCGCGATCGCCCAGTCGATGGGCTACTCGATCCCGGGGGACATCTCG
>JAUNUA010000121.1 GCA_030538435.1 Brachybacterium sp. | reverse complement strand
CCGCGCGGATGCGGGCGACGACCTCCTCCAGGCTGAACGGCTTGGTGACGTAGTCATCGCCTCCGACCGTCAGCCCTGCGACCTTGTCCTTGGTCTCGTCGCGTGCGGTCAGGAACAGGATCGGGTAGTACTCGCCGCGCTCCCGCAGCCGGCGCGTCACGGTGAACCCGTCCATGTCCGGGAGCATCACGTCGAGCACCACCAGATCGGGCTGATGCTCGGTGGCTTGCTGGATCGCCTCGTTCCCCTTCGCGGCGGTGAAGACCTCGAATCCCGCGAAGCGCAGGGAGGTGGCCAGCAGGTCACGGATGTTCGGCTCGTCGTCGACGACAAGCAGTCGTGCCTCGAAGTCCTGGCGCTGATCAGTGGTCATGACCGCCAGTATGGAAGCGCGACGTGGGAATTCGCTGGGCGCTTCCTGGGATCCGATGCGAGGGGCAGGGGAGCGCGGCCGACGGTTCAGCGGTCGCGCAGGGCCTTGCGGATCTGGGCTTCGTTCTTCCGCAGCTTCTTGATGGTGCGGGACATCTGGAACATCCGCACCGAGCCGACGAGCGCCATCACCAGCGCGCCCGCGATCGCGGCGAGCAGCATCGCCACGCCGAGGGGCAGGGCGAACGTCCAGGTGATGTACTCGAAGTTCGTGCGGGCGCTGTTCTGCACCACGAAGATGAGCAGCATGATGAGGACGATGGCGCCCAGGATCAACGCCGCCCACACACCGCCGGTGCGTGAACCGCCGGTCGTCACCTCGTCGGTGGCCGGCTCCTCACGCCGCGTGTCCTCCCGGCGCCGGTCATCCCGGTGCGTGTCCTCACGGCGCCGCTCGTCTTGGCGCGTGTCATCCCGGTGCGTCTCGGCGCGACGGTCCTGGTCGTTCTCGCCGTCGACGAAGCGGCGGGCGTCGCTGCCGGGGGCGTACTCCCCGTCGCGGCCGACGGGACGGCTCTCGTTCGATGGGGTGGTCATGAGGGTCTCCTCGGGGAAGCGGGGACGGGCACCGGACGGACCGGATCAGGCCCCACTGTAGTCCTGCCCGCTCACGCCTCGGCGAGGTCCTCGGCGTCGAGGATCCGGTAGGCGTAGCCCTGCTCGGCGAGGAACCGTTGACGGTGCGCCGCGAAGTCCTGGTCCTGGGTGTCACGGGTGACCAGCGCATAGAAGTGCGCGGTGCGGCCATCGGCTTTGGGGCGCAGCAGGCGGCCCAGGCGCTGCGCCTCCTCCTGCCGCGACCCGAACGCACCGCTGACCTGCACCGCGACGCTCGCCTCCGGCAGGTCGATGGAGAAGTTCGCGACCTTGGAGACCACCAGGCGGTCGATGCTGCCCTGCCGGAAGTCCTCGAAGAGCTGCTGACGGATGCGGGTGCTGGTCTGGCCGGTGATGAGATCGCAGCCCAGGCGCTCGGCGATCTCCTCGAGCTGGTCGAGGTACTGGCCGATCACCAGCATCGGCTCTCCCGCGTGTCGGGCGGCGAGGGTCTCGACCACCGCGAGCTTCGCGGGATGCGTCGCGGCGAGGCGCTGCCGATCGGCCGGCTCCGCGGTCGCATAGGCCATGCGGTCGCTCTCCGGCAGCGCGATCCGCACCTCGGTGCAGCGGGCGGGGGCGATGTAGCCCTGCGCCTCGATGTCCTTCCAGGGGGCGTCGTAGCGCTTCGGGCCGATCAGGGAGAACACTTCGTGCTCCCTGCCGTCCTCCCGCAGCAGCGTCGCCGTGAGGCCCAGACGCCGACGGGCCTGCAGGTCCGCGGTCATGCGGAACACCGGGGCAGGCAGCAGGTGCACCTCGTCGTAGAGGATGAGACCCCAGTCGCGGGCGCTCATCAGCTCCAGGTGCGGGTGCACGCCCTTTCGCTTGGTGGTCAGCATCTGGTAGGTGGCGATGGTGACGGGGCGGATCTCCTTGCTGCTCCCGGTGTACTCGCCGATCTCGTCGGCGCCGAGGGAGGTGCGGCGGATCAGCTCGTCCTTCCACTGCCGCGCCGCCACGGTCCCGGCGGTCAAGATAAGGGTGGTGCGGCTGGTCTCGGCCATGGCACCCGCCCCCACCAGGGTCTTCCCCGCCCCCGGGGGCAGCACGACGACGCCACTGCCGCCCAGCTGGAAGCCGGCGATCGCCTCCCGCTGGTAGGGACGCAGCTCCCATCCGTCCTCCACGAGGGCGATCGGGTGATGCTCCCCATCGACGTACCCGGCGAGGTCCTCGGCAGGCCACCCCAGCCTCACCAGTGCCTGCTTCAGGTTCCCCCGCTCGGAGGGGTGGACGACCACGGTCGCCGGGTCGATGCGCTCGCCGAGCATGCCGGCGATCCGTCGGGCCCTGACGACCTCTTCCAGCACCGCCTGGTCCAGCGCATGCAGGACGAGTCCGTGGGCGGGGGAGGACTGCAGCTGCAGCCGCCCGTACCGGTCCATGGTCTCGGCGATGTCCACCAGCAGCGAATGCGGCACCGGATAGCGGGAGTGGTCCACCAGCGCCGCGACCACCGACTCGGCGTCGTATCCGGCGGCGCGGGCGTTCCACAGCCCCAGGTCGGTGACGCGGTATGTGTGGATGTGCTCCGGGGCGCGCTCCAGCTCCGCGAAGGGCGCGATGGCGGCGCGCGCAGCGTCGGCCGCGGAATGCCCCACCTCCAGCAGGAGGGACTTGTCGCTCTGGACGATGAGGGCGCCGTCGGTCATCGGGTCAGGCGGAGTACGGAGCGGCCGGAGCCGCGGGCTGCGGGTCGACCAGGGTCCGGCCGCTGAGGCGCTCGTACATGCCCAGCAGTAGCAGGACCGACAGGGGCACCGTGACCAGCATCCCGATCAGCACCATGCTGCCCACAGAGCTGAGGGCTCCGATCACCAGCACCGTCAGCAAGGAGGGCAGGAACTTCGAGGTGGTCAGACGGAAGCTCTCCCGCATGGCCTCACCGGGGGACGCCCCGGAGGCGGCCGCAGGGATCGCGAACAGCAGCAGGAAACCCGCGATGAGACCCGGAATGACGAACACCATCGTGGCGACGAAGGTGATCAGGCCGACCAGCAGGGATGTCGCGATGATGCGTCCGGTGCCGATGAAACCCTGCCCGATGCTCGGGCGACCCCCGTCGCGGACGATCCCGGCGGCGCGCGCGATCCCGGAGTACCACATCATCGTCAGCAGGGCGATGAGGATCCCGAAGACGAGCGTGATGGCCATGATGACCAGGAACGCGCCGACGGGGAACTCCGGCTGGACGCCCGGCTCGTACTGGCCCGGGTCCGGGAAGCTGAACGCCATGATCACCGGTGCCGCGAACGCTATGACAAAGGAACCACCGATGATCACCAGCGTGTAGACGAGGGCCGGGACCAGGAAGGTCGCGAGATTCCGCACGAAGCCGTTCCAGGCGAAGGAGAACCCGGCGCCGATGTCCGAACCGATGTCGGTGCCCGGGGCGGGCCCACCCGACGTCGGGACGGGCTGCCAGGTGCCGTCGGGCGCGTGGGTCGCCTGCTGAGGATCGTGATCCCCACCGGGTTGCGGGGGCGGGGGAGGGTATGCGGTGCTCATGGTGTCGCTTTCGCCGGAGCCGGGATCAGGTGCGGGAGGCGCGGTCCGCCCAGGGTCGGCGGTGCGGTTCCGGGGACAAATGTACGCCGGAAGCTGCTCCGATCCGCGAACCCCCGGACGACTCCCCGCCCCGACAGGCGGCTTCCCTAGAATGGGGTCGACGCCGCGCCGCGCAGCAGGTCACCGCGCGTCGGCCCCCGAGCACCCTCGCTAAGGAGACTGCCCATGGCCACCTTCGAACCTTCGCCCGCCGACGTCGCCGACATCGGCGTGACCGGTATGGCGGTGATGGGGTCGAACCTCGCTCGCAACCTCGCCCGCAACGGCTTCAGGGTCGCGATCCACAACCGCTCCGCCCGTCGCACCGAGAAGGTGATGGCCGATCACGGCGACGAGGGCGAGTTCTACCCCTCGGAGTCGACCGCCGACTTCGTCGCCTCGCTGCAGAAGCCGCGCGTCGCGATCATCATGGTCAAGGCCGGCGGCCCCACCGACGCCGTCATCGACGATCTCGCCCAGCACATGGACGACGGCGACATCATCGTCGACGCCGGGAACGCACTGTTCACCGACACCCGCCGTCGCGAAGCCGCGCTGAAGGAGAAGGGCCTGCACTTCGTCGGCACCGGGGTCTCCGGTGGTGAGGAGGGCGCGCTGAACGGGCCGTCGATCATGCCGGGCGGCACGAAGGAGTCGTACGAGCGCCTCGGCCCGATGTTCGAGAAGATCTCCGCGCACGTCGACGGCGAACCCTGCTGCACCCACGTGGGGGCGGACGGTGCCGGGCACTTCGTGAAGATGGTCCACAACGGCATCGAGTACGCCGACATGCAGGTCATCTCCGAGGCGTACGAGTTGATGCGCAAGGCCCTGGGGATGTCCGCCGCGGAGATCGGCGAGGTCTTCGCCGAGTGGAACCAGGGGGACCTGGAGTCCTTCCTGATCGAGATCACTGCGACCGTCCTCGCCCACGTTGATGACCGCACCGGTGAGCCGTTCGTCGATGTGATCCTGGATCAGGCCGCCCAGAAGGGCACCGGCGCCTGGACCGTGCAGACCGCGCTCGACCTGGGCGTGCCCGTCACCGGTATCGCGGAGGCCACCTTCGCGCGCTCCGTCTCCGGTGGCACCCCGCAGCGGGAAGCCGCCCGCGACGTGCTGCCCGCGGAGGTCGAGGAGCTGCCCGCCCCGGAGCGCGACCAGTTCATCGACGATCTCCAGAAGGCCCTGTACGCGGCGAAGCTCGTCTCCTACTCCCAGGGCTTCGACGAGATCACCGCCGGGGCCGAGGAGTACGACTGGGACATCGACCTAGGCGCCATGGCGCGGATCTGGCGCGCCGGCTGCATCATCCGGGCGAAGTTCCTGGGGCGCATCACCGAGGCCTACGAGCGGAACCCGCAGCTGCCGCTGCTGCTGGCCGACGACTACATCACGCGCGAGATCGCGCGGTGCATCCCGGCGTGGCGGCGAGTGGTCGCCTACGCCGCGCGCACCGGGGTGTCGGTGCCGGTGTTCGCCTCAACGCTGTCCTACTACGACGCGGTGCGTGCCGAGCGGCTGCCCGCAGCGCTGATCCAGGCGCAGCGCGACTTCTTCGGCGCCCACACCTACAAGCGGGTGGATGCCGAGGGCACCTACCACGTGCAGTGGACCGGGGACCGCACCGAGATCCGGGAGGACGAGGGTGACACCTCCGTGACCCACGGCGCGGTCGACCCCCAGGCGGGCGAGCACACGCAGGAGGAGTCGACGCCGGGCCAATGATCGTGTCCGACCCCAGGACGTGATGAAGGCCCCGGACCGATGCGGTCCGGGGCCTTGTCCGTGCCGAGGCGCCCGTGCGGCGCGCCCGACAGATCAGCGGGAGATCAGTACGTCTGGACGTTGGCGGTGAATGCCCCCGTGGCCGCCGCGATGACGCCGATGATGATGCCGATGACGATGAGTGCGACCCAGATGATGACGGTCCATTTGATGATTTTGCGCGAGAGATCGGGGTTGGTGTCCGCCTGCAGGAAGCTGACCAGACCGAGCACACCCGGGATCACACCGCCGCAGAGGAAGCCGACGATGGTGAGGATCAGGGCGTTCCGTTTGAGGGTGTCGATGCCCCCTGCGGGGCCGGGATTGATGGAGTCTGACATGAGGAGTCCTTCGAGATCATGCGCGAATCCGCGCCGGATGGGGAGTGCCGAGATCGGGCACCGCAGCACGGGGTTGTGCCCCCGTTCACAGGAATAGTACTCACGAGGCGCCGTCTGGGAACCCTTTGTGACGATTTGCGGTGGCCCGTGTGTCAGCCGAGCGTCACCCGGTGCACCAGCACCGTGAACTCCTCGTCGCCCCGGGCGTCACGGGCGCGCAGCCGCCCTCCCTCGAGACTGAGCGGCACCGCCTCGCGGGCGACCACGCCGCCGCGACCGTCGACGATGCCCACCCGCAGTGCAGTGCCGTGAGCGATGGCCTCCAACAGCCGGTCGGTGACCGACGGGTCCTCCGCCCCTGGTTCCTCGGCGGCGCGGATGCGGGCCACGGCCTCCGCGGCGGTCAGCTGCAGCTCCGGCCCGTCGATCCGTTGCAGGCTCTCGTGGATCTCGGTGCGGACGGTGCCGCCGCCGCGCAGGGTGTGGTCCCGTTGGTCCTCGCCCGCAGTCCGACCGTCGGGCCCGACGGCCAGCGGTGAGAGCCCGGAGCGGCGCACGCACTGCAGCACGAAACCCGGATCGGAGGTGGTGACGGCGACGGTGGGGGCGATGCGCTGCAGGGCGAGCGGCGCGGCATGCTCGGAGGTCTGGAACAGGGTGAGGACGTCCTCGTCGGCCGTGAGGAACGAGGAGGCGCGGCCGATCCGCACCTGGCCGTGGCGGCGCTGTTCGTCACGCAGCAGGTACTCCAGCGCCTGCGGGACGGGGGAACGGGATGTCGCTGCGAGCAGCTCTCGCAGCTCGTCGGGGTCCCGGCCGGCCTGCAGTGCGCGGCGCACGGACGCGGCGGTGAAGCGCGCGGTGAGCGCACCCCCACGGGAGATCGGCTCGGTCCAGTCGGTCAGCAGCAGCAGACGCTCCGCGGGGCGGCCGGGAATGACCACCGTGAGGTCTGCGTCCAGCAGCACCTCCTCGACCGGGGGCGGGGCAGCGTCGCGCAGGGCGGCGGCCAGGTGGGCGTCGGCCGCGGTGATCGGAAGGTCCAGGGCGTGAGCGAGCGCCGCGCCGAGCACGGTGAGGCCCCCGTCCCCGACCACGCCGAGGGCGGTTGCCTCGGTGAGCAGGGCGGCGACCTCCTCGGTGATCACCTGATCCGGAACCAGGGGGAAGGCCCAGCGGAGCGACGCCTCGAGGGCCGCGGCATCGACGTGCGCGTCGGGGTGGGCGCCGAGCTGGCGAATGAGACTGCGCCGGCGGGTGCGCGCGCCCTCTCGTCGGGTGCCATCGGACAGTGCCGCCCGCGTGGAGTTTTGCGCATCGCGGGTGCCGACGATCCCGGCGAGATGGTGACTGCCGGCCCAGGCG
>JAUNUA010000120.1:2141-7079 GCA_030538435.1 Brachybacterium sp. | reverse complement strand
CCGTGCATCCGCGGGTGTTCATCGCCGGGGACGCCTGCCACACCCATTCCGCCAAGGCCGGTCAGGGCATGAACGTCTCCATGCAGGACACCTTCAACCTGGGGTGGAAGCTCGGTCAGGTCCTCACCGGCCGGGCCGCACCGGCGCTGCTGGACACCTACTCGATCGAGAGGCAGGTCGTGGCGCAGAAGCTCATCGACTTCGACCGCGAATGGTCCACCCTGATGGGTTCGCGCACCCTGGACCCGGAGCATCCGGAGCTGGGTGGCGTCGACCCCGCGGAGGTGAAAGCCCACTACGAGCGGTCCGAGGTGCAGGCCTCCGGGTTCGGTGTCCACTACGAGCCCTCGATGATCACCGCAGACGGGCAGCACCAGCACCTTGCGACCGGGTTCCCGATCGGGCAGCGGTTCTGGTCGTCACCGGTGATGCGGGTCGCCGATGCGCTCCCGATGCAGCTCGGTCACCATATGCGGGCCGACGGGCGCTGGCGGCTGTACGTTTTCGCCTCCCCCGAGGCGCCCGGCGAGGGCGGCGCTGCGGATGAGTGGGCCCGGTGGCTCGCGGAGGATCCTGCCTCTCCGTACGTCCGCAGTCACGTCCCCGGGACCGATGCGGCCAGCGTGTTCGACGTGAAGGTGATCTACCAGCTGCATCACGACGACGTGGACCCGGCGGTGGTGCCGGAGGTGTTCCGACCCCGCGGTGGCCCGTTCGCGTTGCGCGACGACGAACTGGTGTACACGATCGACCACGACGGCGGGGAGGACATCTTCGCCCGCCGTGGGATAGACCGGGCCGGCTGCGTGGTGGTGGTGCGGCCCGACATGTACGTGGCGACGGTGCTGCCACTGGACGCACCGGAGCTGCTGGCGGACTACTTCGCGCCGTTCCTGCTCGACGCGGAGCACGCGACAACGGTGCCGACGCCCCCGCAGCTCACCCGGGCGGACGGCGAGCCGCAGGCGGCGACGCTCGCGGTGAACACCGCGTCCGCCTGAGCGGGCGCCGCGTTGGCTAGACGGTCAGCTTCAGCGCCGACAGCACATGCTCGCAGTGATCGGCAACTCGATCCGCCGTCGTGGCCAGCCACTTCCGATCCTCGTCGGCCATGTCGGCCTCCTGTTGGGCGTCAACGATCGCGGCGCGGAACGCGTAGGGCATGAACGTGGCCATCCGTGCGGCTGCGGTCAGGACCTGCTCCCCGTCGATACCAACGGTGCGGGCGAACGTGAGCAGGTGGCGGCCCGTGATCTTTCGGATCCTCTTCTCACCACCGAAACCCATGGCGACCTTGTCGGAGTCGGGGTAGCCGAGTCCGGTGGAGACGTCGTAGAGCGGTGTGAGAGCTTCGACGCCGGTCGGGCCCAGAACGACAGAGTAGTTCTTGCCGTGCGCATCCGGCGCTGCGAGCACCCAGTTCGCAATCACCGCTCGGACGAACTCGAGGATGATGCCCTCTGATGCACCGCCGCCGCCGCGGAGCACCGTGATGGCGTCCTCCGCTCGCACGTCATACTTCTTGCCCGGGAGTGTCGAGGTCGACTGGCACAGATCCTCCTGGTGGACCCGGCGCAGCACCCCGGCGTCATCCCGCAGCCGGTCGAAGCGTGTGACGACGATCGCTGGCTGCTCCTCGAAGTAGCTGAACCTGCTTTCCGCAACACGGAGTCCGAGGTGCCCAAGCGCGCGGAGGCTGACGTGTTCGGTCAGTGCCTGGAATCGGAGTCGCGCGATGCCGGGCTTGATGATGTGCGAGGTGGCAGCGGTACCTTCGGCTCGGTACCAAGCGCCGCCTTCGCGCCGCAGGGCTATCTTGGCTTGAGCGCCACCGAGTGACCAGTGCTCGCCTGGCGCGCCCCAGTCAGACTGGCCTGCGCGGAAGCCCCGTAATCGCCGCGCAATCTCCGCGTCGCTGATCGGCTTCAGGACCTCGGCGGCGGGTTCGTACCGTTGTTGATCAGTGAGGAACTGGATTGCTCCGGGGCAGTCGGCGCCGATGACGCCCATCAGCGCGAACTGGCTCTCAGGCGAAACGCTGTAACGACTGGCAATCGCTTCACGCACGTCCGCGTTGTCGGGCAGTAGGCCGGCGAGGTAGGCGCGCGTGAGCAGTGGCTTCACGGGGGTGTTGCTGGCGGGGAACGCGAGGGAGATGCGCGGCAAGCCTCGGGTTGGCCATGCAGTGACGCGCGTGGCGCCGTGGTCATCCTGGACGAGCTGCCCGACGTCGTGTCCGTCCAGCACCATGTGGAGGGTTTTCACCGGAGCCCGCCCTGGCTCTACGCACCATCGTCTGCGTCGTGCGCCGCGGCGTCGTCACCGTGCGCTGCATCCTGGGATGCGTTCAACTTCTGTATGAACGACACAAGCGCGGGGCTCAGTTGGGGCATAAGTGACACGAAATCTGGCCAGGGACGCATGGCTGCGAGGTCGATCTTCGGCAGGACAGCGGAGATGTCGACTGTGGGGGCCTGGGCCACAGCGGCCGATGCTGCTGAGCTGATTGCACCAGTCGTGAACGTGGTCGGCCAGCTCTGCTCGATCGCTCGGCGCGTCACCTCGGCTGTTGTCATCGGCGCACCGTCGCGCGTGGGCTGCTCATTATCCTGCACCTCAGCGTTCTCATCGCGGCCGAGCATGAGGGGCTGGTCGAGGGTGGCGAGCACGTGGAGGATCTTTGTCAGCTCGGCCCGTGGCCGGGTCCCGCGCTCGAGCCCGATGAGCCACTCCCGCGAGACGCCTGCTCGCTCGGCGAGCTCGGCCTGGGTGAGCTGCGCGGCGGTGCGAGCGTCACGCACGGCAGCACCGAGGTCATGAGGAGTGGAGATGCGCCGTGGAGCCATGATGTGACCATACATCCACATACTCGGTAGGTCTACGAACATTCACATTGCGTCGATCGCTACCGGGCGTAGGTGAATGTATGTCCACACCCTACGGGTGTGGAGACTCGTGCACACACATGGCGGCGCGCCTATCACACTGGATGCAGACCTGGACGAGATCCCGCTCAGCGCGCGGGAGTTGCGAAGATCGGCCCCGCGGCGAGTGCGAGACGAGGGTGTGGCTCCTCGAGCTCCAGCAGCACCACCTGGTTCTCCCCGTCCCGGATCAGGGGCGCGGGGATGTACAGGCTCTGCTGCGGGCCGATCGACCAGTAGCGTCCAATGCACTGGCCGTTGACGTAGGCCACGCCGTGGCCGGCGCCGGTGACGTCGAGGAATGCATCGGCGGGGGTGTCCGCGGTGAAGGTGGCGCCGAGCAGCAGCGGCAGGTCGTCCTCCGGTCGGTCGGAGCTGGGAGTCGGCTCATCGTCCTCGAGAGCGGCGGCGAAGGAATCACCGAACTCTTCGAGGGCAAGGCCGTGGGTGTGCCAGCCGTTCAGGAACCGCACCTGCTGCCACACACCGCCGAGGATGCCCTTTCGCCCGCCGAGCAGCGGCCCGAAGTTCACCCGCCCCAGGTTCTCCACGATGATCTCCAGGCGCACTGTCCGTCCGCCGGGACCGTCCGGGAACAGCACCTCGGCGAGCGGGGTGAGGTCCACGCGCACCGGCACGCCGGGGTGGTCGGTGGTCGCGAACGCCCCCGCATGGTGGCCGTCGGCGAGCACCCAGGCGCGATCCCGCAGGTCGTGCAGCTCCAGCGGCGGGATCAGCAGCGACCCGTCATCGGCGGTGCTCGCGGTCAGCTCGACGTCGCGGGAGAGGATCTGCAGACCGCGCTCGAGGCCGATGTCCTCGAACGCCGGTGGGTGCGGGAAGACGGGTGCGGCGTCCCCCGCGGACCCGTGGCCGGTCGTGAGCAGCGGACGGCGCGCGGATACGGCCAGATCGGTGACCGGACCTCGAGCGGGGACTGCGTCAAGGCCGAGCGTCTCGAGGTGCTCCTCGAGCGGGGGCAGCTCGCGGTGGCGTCCGATCACCTCGCGGAAAGCGTGGAACTTCGGCGTGAGGGTGCCGTCCTCCGCGATCGGGGCGTCGTAGTCGTAGCTGGTGGTGGTGGGTTGCAGCCGACCCTCATGGGTGTTTGCCCCCGCGGTGAGCCCCAGGTGGGTGCCGCCGTGTGCCATGTAGAAGTTCACGCTCATTCCAGCCTCCAGCATGGCCTCGAGCTCGGTCGCGGCGGAGTCGGCGTCGCGGGTGTGGTGCTCCTCGCCCCAGTGGTCGAACCAGCCGTTCCAGAACTCCATGCACATCAGTGGCTGGTTTGGCAGCGCCTCCCGCGCCATCTGCAGCACCTCCTGGGTACGGGAGCCGAAGTTGACGGTGGCGAGTACCCCGTCGACGCTTCCGCCCGCCAGCCAGAACGGGGAGGGGCCGTCGGAGGTCACCAGCAGCTCGGTGATACCGCGGGCGATCAGCCCGTCCCGCAGGTGCTCGAGGTACGAGGTGTCGTCGCCGAAGGAGCCGTACTCGTTCTCGACCTGCACCATCACCACGGTGCCGCCGCGGCTCGCCTGGCGTGCGGCGATCACGGGGATCAGCACGTCGAACCAGGAGTCGACCCTGTCCAGGTACGCGTCATCGCTGACGCGCAGCC
Organism: Brachybacterium sp.; assembly: GCA_030538435.1. GTDB lineage: Bacteria > Actinomycetota > Actinomycetes > Actinomycetales > Dermabacteraceae > Brachybacterium. Next base: position 2,534 of record JAUNUA010000120.1, on the reverse strand, counting down.
GCATTGAGCGGTCCGCGAGCAGCCAGCCGGGGAAGCCGCCGTTCTCCCATTCCGCGCAGATGTACGGACCGGGGCGGACGATCGCGTCCAGGCCCTCCTCTGCGGCAAGGTCGAGGAAGCGGCCGAGGTCCGCGATGCCCTTGAAGCAGAACTCCCCCGGGGCGGGCTCGTGGAGGTTCCAGGCGACGTATGTCTCCACGGTGTCGCAGCCCATGGCCACCAGGCGGCGCAGGCGGTCCCGCCACAGCTCCGGGTGCACCCGGAAATAGTGGACCGCCCCCGAGATGATCTGGTGGGGCACCCCATCTCGGAGGAAACCGTCGGGCGTGGGCACGAGGCGAGCAGTCATGACAACAACCCTGCCACACCGATCAGTTCCGCGCAGGAGGGGGT
>JAUNUA010000120.1:0-2041 GCA_030538435.1 Brachybacterium sp. | reverse complement strand
CCCACCGTCAGCTGGAAGAACTCCGGCAGGCGGTCGGTCTGCGCGCGCCAGTTGTCGAGGCCCAGCGTGATCGGGAACAGCCGTTCATCCGCGAGCATCACCAGCGGCAGGAAGAAGTTGTTCCAGATCGCGACGAACTGGAACAGCAGCACCGTCACGATCGCCGGTGTCATCTGCCGCAGGATCAGCGTGTGGAAGATCCGCAGCTCACTCGCCCCGTCGATCCGACCCGCCTCGATCATCGAGTCGGGGATCGCCGCACTCGCGTACACCGTCGCGAGGAACATCCCGAACGGACTGACGAGGCTCGGCAACAGCACCGACCAGTAGGTGTTCGTGATGCCCATTTCGCTGAACAGGAAGAACAGCGGCAGCGCGGTCGCGGTCCCGGGCACCAGCACCCCGCCGAGGACGAACAGGAAGATGGCCCTGCGACCGGGGAAGTCGAACTTCGCGAGCGCATACCCGGCGGCCACCGCGAAGTACGTCGCGAAGACCGATCCGACACCGGCGTACAGGATCGAGTTCAGGGCCCACCGCGGATAGATACCGCCGCCCGCGGTCAGGACGTTGCGGATGTTCTCAACCAGTTGGAAGTCGTTGCCGAACCAGAATCCGCTGGTGCCGAACAGATCGTCCGTGGACTTGGTCGCGTTGATGACCACCCAGTACACGGGGATCAGGAAGTACAGGGCGACGATCACCAGGATGCTGGTGACGATGATCGTGGTGGCGGGTTTCGTGCCCGCGGTGCGGGTCTCCTTCCCGCGCAGTGCGGTGGACGGCCGGGTCTCCCCCCGAGTCGCTTCGGTGGTGTCCTGCGTGGTGGCATCTGCGGTCATGTCAGCGCCTTCCTACTCGGTTGGACACGCCCAGCGCGATGGCGGAGAGGGCGAAGGCCGACAGCGCGATGATCACGGCCTGGGCGGCCGCCATGCCGATGTCGTTGTACTGGAACGCGAAGGAGTAGGCGGAGAGGTTCGGCGTGTACTCCGAGGTGATGCCACTGGACATGGAGGCCAGCACCCGCGGCTCCGCGAACAGCTGCAACGTCCCGATAATCGAGAAGATGATCGTCAGCAGCAGGGCGGGGCGGATCAGCGGCAGCTGGATCGAAGTGACCTGCCGGATCGGCCCGGCACCGTCGATCTTCGCGGCCTCGTAGATATCACCGGGGATCGCCTTCAGCTGCGCGATGATGATCAGCATGTTGTAACCGGTGTAGGTCCAGGTCACGATGTTCGCGATCGACCACAGGACCAGCTCCGGGGAGAGGAAATCCACCTCGATGCCCACCATGCCCAGCACGTCCACGATGGGGCTGAGACCGGGGATGTAGAGGAACGCCCACAGGATCGTGGCAATCACCCCGGGGATGCCGTAGGGAAGGAAGTACGTGGTGCGGAAGAGGCCCGGCCACTTCGCGGAGGCGCTCTCCAGCAGCAGGGCGAGGACCGTTGCGGCGACGATCATGACCGTCACCTGCACCACGCCGAACAGGATCATCCGCCCGATAGAGGCGATGAACGCATCGTTGGTCAGCGCGGCGATGTAATTGTCGAACCCGGCGAACTGGGTGCTCACACCCTCCTCACCGAGGAGACCAGTGCGCTCCACCCTGGTGAAGCTGTAGCCGATGGCCATGATGATCGGGATGACCATGGTGAGGATGAACAGCAAGAGGAACGGCGCGAGGAACATCCACGGGGCGCTCTTGGACCTCATGAGCCGGCCTCCACATCCAGTCCGATACCGCGCATGATGTCGATGATCTCCACCTGCGCCTGAGGCAGCAGGTCCACGAAGCGCCCGGAGCCACCGACGACGTCGAGCATCCCGTCACCCATCACGGCCAGAGCCCGCTGCGTGACAGGCGACCAGGTCCAGTCGAGGTTCTGCCCCTCGGCCATCGGCTGAATGACATCCACGTTGTACCTCTGCCCGCTGAAGAACTCCGATGGCTCCTCACGCGCCTCGCCGATGTAGTCCGCGGCAGGGGACCAGCCGATGCCGGAGTGCTCGATCATGGCGTCGATGCCCG
>JAUNUA010000119.1 GCA_030538435.1 Brachybacterium sp. | reverse complement strand
CTGGACCGCTACGCCGCGGCCCGCGAGCAGTGGGACGACGGGTGCAACCTGCTGGCGGTCGCGCCCGGTCGCGTCATCGCCTACGAGCGGGCTGCGGCGACCAACGACTACCTGCGCGCGCAAGGTGTGGAGGTGCTCGAGGTCGCGGGCAACGAGCTGGGTCGCGGTCGCGGCGGACCGCGCTGCATGACCTGCCCGGTCCTGCGCTCGGACGGTGCCTGAGCGCGATCAGCGCATGGTGCGGGTGTCCGCGGTGGAACCGGTGAGCTCCGTCAGCGACGGCAGAGGGTCCGCGAGCGACCGCTCCATCAGCAGCTGTTGGGCGCCGAACTCCTCCAGGCCCTTGCGCACCGAGAATCCGAGTCGGCGCAGCAGCGCCACGCTGCGCTTGTTGCGGGTCTGAGTGACCGCGATGACGTCCTCGTCCTCGAGGTGCTCCTGCGCCCACGACAGCAGGCAGTGGCATGCCTCGCCGGCGAACCCGCGGCCGACATGCTCCGGGAGCAGTGCGTAGGACAGCTCCAACTCCCCACGGTCGTAATCCAGGGTGATCGAGCCGATCATCGTGTCGTCCTCGACGCAGGCCACCACCCAGCGACCCCAGGACAGTCCGAGTGGCGACAGCTCCAGCGCCTGCCTCGAGGCGTAGTCCACAGCACCACCGAGGTACTCCCGGGTGACGGGGTCGGTCATGAGTCGGATCAGGGCCGTACGGTCGCCGTCGGCGGGCTCGCGGATCACCAACCGCTGCGAGGCGATCCTGATCGGCCAGGTGGCCGTTCCTTCCCGAGTCACGCCTCCACAGTAACCGTCCTCGCGTTATCTCCCCGGGTCCTCGGTCCATCCGGGGACCCGGACGGCTCTGCGCCACTGCCCGAGAACCATCCGGAGACCTGCCCTCTCACCTGGGTGTTCGTGGACTCGGAGCGAGCACCCGATCCGGGCGTCTCCGCCATGATCCGGGCTGTACAGTGAGAGGCGCGGCCCGCTGGTGCGCCGCTGCCCGGTCCGGTGAACCCGACCGGAGCACGGGAAGGGACACCTCGCGCGCGAGCGCGGAAGGAGACTGACGACGACATGGGCAACGAGGCTCTGAACCCGAGCCCCCTGAACAGCGTCCACGAGGCACTGGGTGCGACGTTCACCGATTTCGCCGGCTGGAAGATGCCGGTCCGCTACAGCTCGGACCTGCAGGAGCACAAGGCCGTCCGTGAGCATGCCGGAATCTTCGATCTGTCCCACATGGGGGAGATCCACGTCAGCGGCCCGCAGGCCGCCGAGGCCCTGGACAATGCGCTGGCCGGGCGGCTCTCCGCGATCGGGGTGGGTCGCGCCAAGTACTCGCTGCTGCTGACTGAGGACGGCGGGGTGCTGGACGACGTCATCACCTACCGCCTCGCCGAGGACCGCTTCCTCGTGATCGCCAACGCCTCCAACGTCCGGGCCGATTACGAGGCCCTCCTCGCCCGCGCCGACGGCTTCGACGCCGAGGTCACCGATGACTCCGCCGCCTACGCCCTGGTCGCCGTGCAGGGACCGGACAGCGCCGACATCCTCACCCGCGCGATCGCGGGCGACCTCACCGGCATCAGCGCCGAGGACATCGCCGAGGTCGGCTACTACCGCTTCGTGGAGGGCACCTATGGCGGGTCGCCGCTGCTGGTGGCCCGCACCGGCTACACCGGGGAGGACGGCTTCGAGCTGTATGTCGCCGTCGAGCACGCCGAGGCGCTGTGGAACATCCTCGTCGAGACCGGCGGGGACAGCCTCACCCCGTGCGGTCTCGCCTGCCGCGACACCCTGCGCCTTGAGGCCGGCATGCCGCTGTACGGCAACGAGCTCGGCACCGACGTGCTGCCCGCCCAGGCCGGCCTCGGCCGCGTCGTCGCCCTGAAGACCAAGGGGGACTTCGTGGGCCGCGCCGCCGTCGAGCAGGCCGCCGCGGAGGCCACCGAGCGCCGCGTCCTCGTGGGCCTGACCGGCGAGGGCCGACGTGCCGCCCGCGCCGGTTCCGCACTCAAGGATGCCGACGGCACCGAGATCGGGGAGATCACCTCCGGGGCGCTCTCGCCGACCCTCGGCCACCCCATCGCCATGGCCTACATCGACCCCGCGCACCGCGAGGTCGGAACCCGGATCGTCGCGGACGTCCGGGGGAAGGACCTGCCGATGACCGTCACCGACCTGCCCTTCTACCGTCGCGGCTGAGCAGGCGCCAGGCGTCTGCTCACCCCCCTCTGCACACCACCACGACCCAGGCCGGACCTCGGCCACGACCGGAAGGAAGAACCATGAGCGAGCTCAAGTACAGCAAGGACCACGAGTGGGTGCGCGAAGAGGGCGAGGGCATCGTCGTCGTCGGCGTCACCGAGTACGCCGCCGCCCAGCTGGGCGACGTCGTCTACGTCGACCTGCCGGAGGTCGGCGGCAGCGTCGAAGCCGGGACCGAGATGGGCGAGATCGAGTCCACCAAGTCCGTCTCCGAGCTGTTCTCCCCCGTCACCGGTGAGGTGACGGAGATCAACGACGCCGTCGTGGACGAGCCGGAGAAGGTCAACGAGGACCCCCTCGGCGATGCCTGGCTGGTCAAGGTCCGCGTCGAGGAGATGCCCGATGACCTGATGGACGCCGACGCCTACGCCGATCTCACGGCGGAGTGAGGACCTCCCCCCACATGACTGACACCACCACCGACCGCATCCACGGGCAGGACGCCTTCGCTCGTCGCCACGTCGGCACCGATCCCGCGGCCCAGGAGACGATGCTCGCAGCCCTCGGCCTCGAATCGCTCGAGGAGCTGATCACCAAGGCCGTCCCGGAGACGATCCTCCTGGACGGCACCGCGGACTCCGTGCTCCCAGCCGGAATCAGCGAGGCCGAGGCCGTCGCGGAACTGCGGACCTTCGCCGAGCGCATCGACGTCAAGACGTCGCTGATCGGGCTCGGCTACTACAACACCGCCACCCCCGCAGTCATCCAGCGCAACGTCCTGGAGAACCCCGCCTGGTACACGGCCTACACCCCGTACCAGCCGGAGATCTCCCAGGGCCGGCTCGAGGCACTGCTGACGTTCCAGACCATGGTCAGCGACCTGGTGGGGCTGCCGGTCACCAACGCGTCGATGCTCGACGAGGCGACCGCGGCGGCGGAGTGCCTGATGCTCGCGCGCCGCGCCACCCGCACCAAGGACGAGGGTGTCTTCCTCGTCGACACCGACGCCCTGCCCACCACGAAGGCCGTCCTCGCCGGGCGTGCCCAGGGCCTGGGCATCGACCTCGTCGAGGTCGATTTCGCCGTCGACGGCGTGCCGGAGGACGTCGAGTACTTCGGTGCCCTCATCCAGTACCCGGGTGCCTCCGGGCGGGTATGGGACCCGAGCGAGGTGATCGCGCAGATCACGTCCACGAAGGCGATCGCGATGGTCGCCGCGGACCTGCTGGCGATGACCCAGCTGACCCCGCCCGGCGAGATGGGCGCCGACGTCGTCCTCGGCACCAGCCAGCGCTTCGGGATCCCGCTGGGCTTCGGCGGCCCGCATGCCGGGTTCGTCTCCGTCCGCAAGGGCCTGGAGCGGCAGCTTCCCGGCCGCCTGGTCGGCATCTCCAAGGATGCCGACGGCCACCCCGCGTTCCGGCTGTCCCTGCAGACCCGCGAGCAGCACATCCGCCGCGAGAAGGCCACCAGCAACATCACCACCGCGCAGGTGCTGCTGGCCGTGATGGCCGCAATGTTCGGCGTCTACCACGGCCCCGAGGGCCTCGACCGGATCGCCCGGCGGGTCGCCTCGCGTACCGCCGCCATCGCCGGATGGCTGCGGGAAGCCGGCTTCGAGCTGGTGCACGAGAACGTCTTCGACACCCTCGAGGTGAGGGTCCCGGGCCGCGCCCAGGCCGTCCTGGACGCCTTCGCCGCCCAGGGCATGCTGGTCTGGCGGACCGACGAGGACACCGTGCACCTGTCCCTGGATGAGACCACCACCGCAGAGCTCGCGGACCGCATCGTGCACGTCTTCGCACCGTTCGCACCGAACGCGCCGGAGCTGCTCGCGGTCCCCGCGGACGGCGACGACGTCGACTTCGGCTCCCTCGCCCGCACCAGCAGCTACCTGCAGCACCCGGTGTTCAACTCCTTCCACTCCGAGACCGCGATGATGCGCTACCTGCGCCGCCTCGCGGACAAGGACTTCGGACTGGACCGGGGCATGATCCCCCTGGGGTCCTGCACGATGAAGCTCAACGCCGCGACGGAGATGGTCGGGATCACCTGGCCCCAGTTCAGCTCCCCGCACCCCTTCGCGCCGCGCGGGGACGTCGAGGGCTACCTGGACCTGATCCAGCAGCTGGAGACGTGGCTGGCGAACCTCACCGGGTACGACACCGTGTCCCTGCAGCCGAACGCCGGCAGCCAGGGCGAATACGCGGGTCTGCTGGCCATCAAGGCGTACCACGACTCCCGGGGGGATTCCCAGCGGGACATCTGCCTGGTGCCGAGCTCCGCCCACGGCACCAACGCCGCCTCCGCCATCATGGCCGGGATGCGGTTCGTGATGGTCGGCTCGGACGCCCACGGCAACGTCGACGTCGAGGACCTGAAGCAGAAGATCAAGGAGCACGGCGAGGAGCTCGCCGCCATCATGATCACCTACCCGTCCACGCACGGCGTGTACGAGTCGGAGGTCCGCACCGTCTGCGAGCTGGTGCATGAGGCCGGTGGCCAGGTGTACATCGACGGCGCCAACCTCAACGCACTGCTCGAGGTCGCCCGCTTCGGGGAGTTCGGGGGCGACGTGTCGCACCTGAACCTGCACAAGACCTTCTGCATCCCCCACGGCGGCGGCGGTCCCGGCGTCGGCCCGATCGGGGCGCGCGCCCACCTGGCGCCGTTCCTCCCCGGACACCCGATGATGCAGAAGCCGGAGCACCCGGTTCTCGGCCACGGCGAGATGGTCCACGGCGGCCCCGCGGTGTCGCAGGCCCCGTACGGCTCCCCGTCGATCCTGCCGATCCCGTGGACATACATCCGTCTGATGGGTTCGGAGGGCCTGAAGCACGCGACCGGCTCCGCGGTGCTCGCGGCGAACTATCTCGCCCACCGCATCGGCGAGAAGTACGAGATCCTCTACACCGGGGAGAACGGACTGGTCGCCCACGAGTGCATCGTGGACCTACGCCCCTTCACCTCCGACACGGGCATCACCGTGGACGATGTCGCCAAGCGCCTCATCGACTACGGCTTCCACGCCCCGACCATGTCCTTCCCGGTATCGGGGACGCTGATGGTCGAACCGACGGAGTCCGAGGACCTCGCGGAGCTCGACCGCTTCGCCGACGCGATGCTCGCCATCCACGCGGAGGCACAGAAGGTGGCCTCCGGTGAGTGGCCGAAGGACGACAACCCGCTGGTGGGCGCCCCCCACACCGCGCAGTCGGTGGCGACGGGGGAGTGGGACCACCCGTACACCCGCGAGGAGGCCGTCTACCCCGGCGTCGCCCTCGGGGACGACGACACCGGTTTCCACATGGATGAGCAGATGCGGATCCAGTCGAAGTACTGGTCGCCGGTGCGCCGCGTCGAGCAGGCCTGGGGCGACCGGAACCTGGTCGCCACCTGGCCGCAGGACAGCGCCTGATCTCCGACCCGTCCCGTAGACGCCGAGGGCCGGCCCCACCAGGGGCCGGCCCTCGGCGCATGTGAACGCGCGTGGCCCCCGGGATGCCGCATGGCGCCGGCTGTTCGTACCGTGGCGGTATGACGAGCATCCTCACCACGCACGCCGGTTCCCTGCCCCGCACCCCCGAGCTGATCGCCGCCAATGCTGCCCGGCCCCTCGCCGAGGACGGCCTGACGCCGGAGAACACCGACGCGTTCCGCGCGGCGCTCGCCGAGGCCACGATCCAGGTCGTCGAGCGTCAGAAGGCGATCGGCATCGACGTGCCGAACGACGGAGAGTACGGGCATCTGATGGCCGCCGCCGTGAACTACGGCTCCTGGTGGTCCTACATCTTCGACCGGGTCGACGGGCTGGAGCTGACCGGTGAGGACATCTTCACCAGCGAGCCGGTGCGATCCGCCCCCGGGGACGTGCGCCTGACCAGCTTCCCCGACCGCCGCGACTGGACCATCTTCCGCGAGGCCTACACCGACCCCGACTCGGGCATCCAGCTCGGCGCCCAGAAGGCTTTCCCCGCCGCCACCGGCCCCGTCTCCTACTCCGACCTCGGCCGCGAGCTGGTTGCGCAGGACATCGGGAACTTCCGCACGGCCCTGGACGCCGCCGGGTACGACGGCGGGTTCCTCGCGTCCCTCTCTCCGGGATCGGGCAGCCGCATCGCCGATGACCACTACGGGGACGTGGACGCCTTCCTCGACGCCTGGGTGGAGGTGATGCGCCCCGAGTACCGGGCGATCGCCGATGCCGGCCTGGTGGTGCAGGTCGATGACCCGTCGCTCGCGGAGAACTTCGACCAGATCACCCCCGAACCCAGCATCGAGGACTACCTGGCGTTCACCGCGAAGCGCGTCGATGCCCTGAACCGGGCCCTGGAGGGCATCCCCGCCGAGCAGGCCCGCGTGCACCTGTGCTGGGGATCCTGGCACGGCCCCCACACCACGGACCTGGAGTTCCGCCACCTCGCGCCGCTCGTCCTGCAGCTGAGCGCGCGATACCTGTCCTTCGAGGCGGCGAACGTGCGCCACGAGCACGAGTGGACCATCTGGCAGGACCTCGAGCTGCCCGAGGACAAGGTCCTCGTCCCCGGGATCGTCTCCCACGCCACCAACGTCGTCGAACACCCGGAGCTGGTCGCCCAGCGCATCGAGCGCCTCGCCCGACTCGTCGGCCCGGAACGCGTCATCGCCTCCACCGACTGCGGGCTCGGCGGCCGCATCCACCCGCAGATCGCCTGGGCAAAGCTCGAGTCCCTGGTCGCCGGTGCCGCGATCGCCTCGCGGCGGGTGTGAGAAGCCGACACGATCGGATCCCGAGGGCCGGCGGTACGCAGAGTTCACGTGAGCGTCACGGACGCGACAGCGTCCCGTCGGACCCTCCTCCCTCGGGTGGCGCAGCATCAGGGGCGTGAGGATCA
>JAUNUA010000118.1 GCA_030538435.1 Brachybacterium sp. | reverse complement strand
GAAGGAGTCGTAGCCGGCCACGGTGACCGGACCGCGGAGCCGGTAGGCGTCCCGCACGGCGTGGGGCAGGGGCGGCCCGTCGGTGTGCGCGATGTCGTAGACGAAGTCGACCGGGCCGTAGGGCCGCAGGATCACGAGCGGGCGCGCACCCGGCGCGAGGGTGCGCCCGAACCGTTCCCACCACTCGGAACGGCGGGCCACGTACCGGGCGCCCGGCAGCTGGGTGTGCACGAGCGAGGCGTTGAAGGGGCCCAGCATCGGCAGCAGACGCAGGGTACTGCGCAGCTCCCGGAGCTGATCGCCGAGGGTTCGCTCGGTGGCCGCGAAGACATCGTCGAGCCCGGGGAGCTGGGCGAGCACCGGCCCGGGCGTCGCGGTGGTCGGGGCCGTCTCGTCCATGGGATGAGACTACGGGGCGCAGGACAGTGATCCGGGTCGCGCCACGGTGCGCGGTCTCGCCACCGGGCCCGGCAGGTCATAGACTGCATCCGGCTGCGGGGGAGTATCCCACGAGGCGCGTTCTCCAAGACGGGAGCCGAGGATGGTTCTCAGGATGCGTCAGTCGCCGGGTGGATGCCCGGTGGCGGAGAGACCCGGGTCCGTTCCCCGAGCCTGAAAGTCGCACCATGACCGTCTCTCCCACCATCTGGGTCCTCACGATCGTTCTGATCGTGGGGCTGCTGGCCTTCGACTACTTCTTCCATGTGCGCAAGGCGCACATCCCGACGCTCCGCGAAGCGGCGATCTGGTCCGCCCTGTACGTCGGCATCGCCGTGGTGTTCGGTCTGGGTGTGCTGATCTTCGGTGGCGGGCAGATGGGCACCGAGTACTTCGCCGGGTACATCACCGAGAAGGCGCTCAGCGTCGACAACCTGTTCGTGTTCCTGGTGATCATCTCCAGCTTCGGCGTGCCCCGGGAGCATCAGCAGAAGGTGCTGCTGTTCGGCATCACCTTCGCGATCCTCGCCCGCACCGGCCTGATCTTCGCGGGCGCCGCGATGATCGAGCACCTCTCCTGGACCTTCTACTTCTTCGGTCTGATCCTCATCGTGACCGCGGTGAAGATGCTCGCCCCCGGGGGTGACGAGCACAAGGAGAACATCGTGGTGCGCGCCGCCAGGCGCGTCATCCCCACCTCCGACGACTACGACGGAGACCGTCTGACCACCCGCGTGGACGGCAAGAAGATGATGACCCCGATGCTGCTGGTGATGGTGGCGATCGGCGGCACGGACATCCTGTTCGCCTTCGACTCGATCCCCGCAATCTTCGGCCTCACCCAGAACACCTTCATCGTGTTCACCGCGACGGTGTTCTCCCTGCTGGGCCTGCGCCAGCTGTACTTCCTCATCGACGGTCTGCTGGAGCGCCTGGTGTACCTCTCGATCGGGCTGTCGGTGATCCTGCTGTTCATCGGCGTGAAGCTGATCTTCCACGCGCTGCACGAGAACGAGCTGGGCTTCATCAACGACGGGCAGCCGATCGGCGTTCCGGACATCCCCACCCAGCTGTCGCTGATCGTCATCGTCTCGATCCTGACCATCACCATCGTGGCCTCTCTGCTGAAGTCCCGGCGGGACCAGCGCACCGTCGGAGCGGTCGAGAAGGCCGGATCCCCGCGGGGCGACGGTGGCGCGGTGAACCCGCCGGAGGGTGAGCAGGCCGCCGACGCCGAGACCGCCGGGTCCTCCCGGCACCGGGACCGCTGAGCACCGCTTCCCCGCTCCTCCCCCGGTGTGCTGTGGGTACGGCATGCTGGGGGCACGACGACCCCTCGTGGAAAGGCACCCCATGATCCTGATCAACGTCACGTTCCCCGTGAAGCCGGAGTTCGCCGACCGCTGGCCGGAGATCGTCCGCGAGTTCACCGAGGCGACCCGCGCCGAGCCCGGCAATCTGTGGTTCGAGTGGTCGCGCAGCATCGAAGACCCCAGCACCTACGTGCTGATCGAAGGGTTCACCGATGAGGGCGCCGAGCCCCACGTGAACTCCGACCACTTCCGCACCATGCAGGAGGAGTTCCCGCAGTACCTGGTGGCCACCCCGCAGATCATCTCCCACCAGGTGGAGGGCGATGGGTGGGGCCCGATGGGCGAGCTGTCGGTCGACGAGCAGTAGTCACCAGCGACCACCACATGACGATGGCGGCGGGCATCATGCCCGCCGCCATCATTGTCTGTTCCGGCTGCACTGGGCCTCCGCGGGCCCCGGGGCTGGTCAGGCGGTGGCGTCGGCCCGGTTGCGGCGCTCCTCGGTGCGCTTCCGGCGGCGGGGCAGCTCCATCACCACGACGGCCACGACGATTCCGACGCCGATCAGGGAGACGAGCAGTGATGGGTAGACCATCAGGATCCCGCCGACGACCAGCAATATCCGTTCCAGCGTGGACGCTCTGATCAGCAGATAGCCGGCAAGGCCTGCGGCGATCGACGTCATGCCGAGGATGAGCGTGGTCAGCGCCGGGATCAGGTCGGTCACCGGGCCCTCGAGCAGCAGCGACGGTTCGAGCACGAACACGTAGGGGATCAGGAATGCCGCGATCGCCAGGCGCACCGCGGTGACGCCGGTGCGCAACGGGTTGGAGTTCGCGATACCGGATCCCGCGTACGCCGCGAGGCATACCGGCGGCGTGATGTCCGCGAGGATGCCGAAGAAGAACACGAACATGTGGGCCGCAATCAGCGGCACATCGAAGTTGTTGTACAGGATCGGCGCGGCGACGGTCGCGGTGACCACGTAGTTCGCCGTCGTCGGCAGGCCCATGCCGAGCACCAGGCAGGCCAGCATCGTCAGCAACAGCACCAACAGGAAGTTCCCGCCGGCGAGGTTGATGACCGACCGTCCCAGCTGGCCACCCAGCCCCGTGCTGGTGACCGCGCCGGCCACGATGCCTGCGGTGGCGCAGGCGGCGATCACCGGGAGGGCGGTGCGGGCGCCGGCCTCCAGCAGGTCCAGGATGCCCCGGAAGGACAGGCGCGTGGACTTGCGCAGGAAGCTCAGCAGGAACGCGACGCCGATGCCCCAGAGTGCGGCGCGCGCCGGGGAGAACCCGGAGAGCATCATCGAGACGATGATGACCAGCGGCAGGATCAGGTCGATGCGCACCAGCAGCGACTTCCAGGACGGCAGCGCGGACTTCGCCATGCCCTCGATGCCGGTGCGCTTCGCCTCGAAGTGCACCGAGAGCATCACGCCGAGGAAGTACAGCAGCGCCGGGATGATCGCGATGATGATGATCTCGCTGTAGGGGATGCCGGTGTACTCGGCCATGATGAACGCCGCGGCACCCATGATCGGCGGCATGATCTGCCCGCCGGTGGAGGCGGTCGCCTCGGTCGCAGCGGCAACCTTCGGCTTGAACCCGGCCTTCTTCATGATGGGAATCGTGAACGAGCCGGAGGCGACCGTGTTCGCGACCGAGGACCCGGAGATCATGCCCTGCAGGCCGGAGGCGGCGACCGCGGCCTTCGCCGGGCCACCGGTGAAGCGGCCGGCGGCACGGAACGCCAGGTCGTTGAAGAACGTGCCGATGTTGGTCTTGATGAGCACGACGGCGAACAGCAGGAACAGGAAGATGAACGTCGAGGACACCTGGATGGGTGTGCCGAACACGCCGGACCGTGCGGTGAAGAAGGTGTTTGTGACGTAGTTCTGCCAGGACTGTCCGGCCCCGAAGATCGAGTAGGCGATCGCGCACAGGGCGATGATCACGATCGGTAGGCCGACGCAGCGGCGGGTCGCCTCCAACACCAGCAGGATCCCGAGCGCCGCGACGTAGTAGTCGATGTCGCGGTACCCGAGGATCTGCACCATGTTGCTGCTCAGGTGCGAGTACTCGACGACGATGAACAGGTTGGCGCCGAGCGCGAGCAGGGACAGCAGGACGTCGTACCAGGGGATCCCCCTGCGCTCCAGGTCGGCCTTCTTGGTGGCCGGGTAGAGCAGGAAGATGATCGACGTGGCACCCGCGAGGTGGATCGCCCCCTGGATCAGGGAGGGGCGGGCCCCGAACATGCCGGTGTAGAGGTGGAAGACGGTCAGGGCGATGGACAGCCCCGCGACGATCCACGCCCATATCCCGAGGTTTGTGCGGAATCGACTGGATGCGTCGTGCTCCCGCAGGAGCTCCTCCGCCCGCTCCTGCTCCTCCTGGGTGGTCACGCCCCCGACGGCTCCGGGATCGTTGATCCCGGAGCCGTCGGGGCGCGGCTGCTGCTCGCCGTGCGCCGTGCTCATCTCAGAGGAGGCCCTGTTCCTCGTAGTAGCGCTCCGCGCCCGGGTGGAACGGGACGTCGCCCTGCCCGAAGAGCGCATAGTCGTGCTCGATCAGGTCGCTCTGGGGCAGAGTGATCTGATCGGCGTGCTCGAAGGTCGCCTTGGTGATCTCGTAGGCGTCGTCCTCGCTGACCTGGTCGAGGGAGGCGATGATCGCTGCGGAGACCGACAGGGTGGTGACCGGCTCATCGAGGAAGTCGTAGGAGTCGGGCTCGATCGTGTAGACCTCGTACAGGGTCTCGTCGGCGATCTGCTGGGCCTGCTCCTCGCCGAGCGAGATGAGCTTCACGTCGTTGGTGGCGGCGAGGTCGCCGAGGGCGCCGGTGGGGGTGCCGACCACGAAGATGGAGGCGTCGATGTTGCCGTCGCGCAGCAGGTCCAGCGAGCTGGAGAAGTCCTGCTCGAAGGGGTTGTAGTCGCCTTCCTCGATGCCGTAGGCGGCGAGGATCGCGTCCGAGGCGGCGCGGGTGCCGGAGCCGACGTCGCCGACGGCGATGCGAGAACCCTGCAGGTCCTCGACGGTCTCGATGCCGGAGCCGGCGAGGGTCACCAGGTGCGCGGCCTCGGGGTAGAGGGCGGCGATCCAGCCGATGTTGTCGACCTGGGCGTCCTCGAACTCGCCCTCACCATTGACGGCGGCGTTCGCGGTGTCGGACTGGGTGATGCCGAGCTGCCAGTTGCCCTGGAAGATCTGGCCGATGTTCTCCACGGAGGCACCGGAGTCGGTGTAGGTGACGGAAAGGCCGTCGATGTTGTCCTCGTAGATGGAGGCATACTCGCCGCCCAGCGGGTAGTACACGCCGCCGGTGCCGCCGGTGCCGAAGGTGAGGTCGCGCGTGGTGTCGCCGTCGCCCCCGTCCTCGCCTGATCCGCTGTCGCCGTTGCCGCAGGCGGCCAGCAGGCCGAGTGCCGCCACCGGCCCGAGGGTTGCAATGGTGCGTCGTCTGATCTGCATGGTGGGGTTCTCCTTGTCGGGGCTTCCTCTGAGAAGGACCCCGTCACCACACGGCGAAGCGGGAGGAAACTCTGCTTCGACGCCTGTGTCGGAGCGGGAGTCCTTGCGATCTCAGGATGTCCGGACCGGACGCTCTGATCCTATTCACAGGATGTGCGCCATCCGGCACCCATCAGGTCACCGTCAGGTAACGGTCGTGTCCTCGCCGCTGAGAATCACGCCGGGCGCAGCTCGAGCAGTCGACCGGCAGATCCGTCCTCGAGGATCCACACGGCACCGTCGGGGGCCTCGGCGAGCGCCCGGATCCTCTCCCCCATGTCCCAGGACTGGGCCTGCGCGGCGTCTTCGCCCTCGAGGTCGACGCGCACCAGGTTCTGGCCGGAGAGGCCGCCGAGCAGGGCGCTGTCCTGCCAGCCCTCGAAGAGCTCGCCCTGGTAGATGAGGAGGCTGCCCGGGGAGATCGCGGGCACCCAGTACTCGGCCGGGGCGCGGTAGCCGTCCCCGTCCTCGTGATCGGGGATCGCGGTGCCGTCGTAGTGCTCGCCCATGGACACCTCCGGCCAGCCGTAGTTCTCCCCTGCCTCCAGCAGGTTCAGCTCGTCACCCCCGGCCGGTCCCATCTCGGAGACCCAGATGTCGCCGTCGGCATCCTCGGCGATGCCCAGCGGATTGCGGTGGCCGATGGTCCACAGCTCGGCGGCGCTCCCGCCGTCCTCGGCGTAGGGATTCTCCGCTGCGGGCTCGCCGTCCAGGGTCAGGCGCAGCACGGCGCCGAGGTTGGTGTCGGTCTCCTGGGCCGGGTCGAGCTCCTGACGGTCCCCGGAGGTGACGTACAGGTGCTCGTCCTGGATCAGCAGGCGCAGCGCGAAATGACCATCGCCGTTCGCGGGGGTCTGCTCCCAGATCTCCTCGAGGTCGGTCAGGTCGGCGCTCTCACGGTCGAGGACGGCGCGGGCGATGACGCCGTGGGGCCCGTCCTCACCGTCGCGCACCCAGCTGAGATACACCTCCCCGGTGTCCTCGAAGTCCGGTCCCAGGATGATGTCGTGGAGGCCACCCTGTCCGGCGTGGTGGACCCCGGGCACGCCGCTGACCTCGGTGGTCTCGCTGGTCGAGGTGTCGTGGAGTTGAAGAGAACCGCCGCGTTCGCTGATCAGGAGGGTGGGGGCGTCTGTGCTGCCGGGTAGGAAGGTCATCGCCCAGCCCTCGTCGAACGTGCCGTGCTCGGTCACGACGAACTCGTCGGTGACCTCACTGTCGACGCCGCCGTCAGCCCCGGTGCCGTCGGCTTCCGTGCCGTTGGTCGTCTGCTCGGCGGGGGTGGCGCGCACGGTTTCAGCGTCATCGGGTCCCCCGCCGCTGCAGCCGATGAGCAGGGCGGCGCCGGCGACCAGGGCCAGGGCTCGGGTTCGGCATCGCATGTCCTCACGGTAGCGGGGCCGCCTGGGGGCCTGATCAGGCGGTGGACTCCGGCAAGGCCAGGCGGATAGGACCGCGTGCAGTCGCGGGGTCGACTCTCTCGCCCTTCTTGCGCACCTCGATCTCCCCGTTCTCGTGGAGCTCGGCGGCGAGGGCGCGGGTGGTGTCCATCAGGTCCCGCCAGTCCTTCCCGCCGACGGTGCGCGCGGCGTCGCTGGGGCAGATGCTGGAGCCCTCGCCGCGGGCGCGAAGCAATGCCCGGATCGTGGCGAGCAGCCGGTCGCGGCGCCCGTCGTCGGTCGGTTCCCACCAGGGCTCCCCCCGCTCGCCGAGTGCGACCTTGGCGTCCTGCACGCGCGGGCGCGCAGCTTCGGGGTCGCTGCGCACCAGGCGCCGAGCGGCCATCAGTTCGTTCACCAGCTCCTGGCGCAGCGAGGGCGGGATCTCCGGGTCGCTCGCGCGCCAGCGGCGTCCGTCGACGACGATGTA
>JAUNUA010000117.1:3981-7139 GCA_030538435.1 Brachybacterium sp. | reverse complement strand
CATCGAACGAGGCAAACGCCGCGACGACGACCTCGCCCACCGCTACCGCCAATGGTTCGCAACGGCTTGACAACCTATAGGAGCATCATTCGAGATCGACCGGCGCGCGCAGGCACCCCGCGTAGCCTGAACCGGTGCCCGTCCAGATCCCCGCCGTTCTCCGCTCCCGGATCGCGGGGCGCGTCCCGGACGCGATCGGTGGCATCAGCGGGGACGACTGGCTCGCCGCTCTGCCCCGTCTGATCGCGGAGCGGATGGAGGCTTGGGGCCTCACCGCCGATGGCGACCCGTGGTACGGAGAGAACGCCCTGGTCGTCCCGGTGACGCGGCCCGAGGGTGAGGCGGGGGCGCTGAAGCTCACCTGGCCGCACGTCGAGGCGCAGCTCGAGCATCTGGCGCTGCGGCACTGGGCCGGCGAAGGTGCAGTCCGGCTGCTCGCGGCGCACCCCGCGACATACGCGCTGCTGTTGGAGCGCCTGGATGGGGACCGTGACCTCGACGGTCCGCCGATCATCGCTGCGTGCGAGGAGATCGGGGGCCTGTTCGGCCGGCTCGACCGGCCATCGCCCCCGCAGGTCCCGAGCCTCGCCGCGCACATCCCTCGCTGGCAGGACAAGCTCCGTGAGCCTCCCCCGCAGGTGCCGCGCCGCCTGGTTCTGCAGGCAGCGCACCACCTGCAGGACCTCGCTCCGGGAGCCGACGACGGTCGTCTGGTGCACACGGACCTGCATTTCCAGAATGTTCTCGCACCGCAGGATCCCGCGCGCGGGCAGTGGCTCGCGATCGACCCGAAACCGCTCGCGGCGGAGTGGGCCTTCGCGGTGGCACCGGCGATCTGGAACCGCTCCGAGGAGGCCGCGCGGGCGCATTCCCTCGCGGTGCACGTGCGGTTCCGCGCGGACGTGATCACCGACGCCGCGGGGCTCGATGAGGAGCGCGTGCGGGCGTGGACGTTCCTGCGCCTGGTGCTGAACGCGGTCGATGCCGCCGACGCGGGCCCGTCGGCCGATGACTTCCGCGGGCGGATGATCGCTCTGGCGACGGCCTTCGCGAACCCGTGAGGGGCGCGCTGAGGGGGCGCGCTCAGCGGGCGGGGCTCCGCCGCTGCGCTACCGCGCGGGCGATCACCCCGATCGCCACCACCGCGAGGCCCCCGAACAGCGCGGTCCACGGCAGCGAGGCGACCAGTGCCACGCAGCCGATCAGGCCGAACACCTGCAGCGCCTTCGGGTAGAGCCGCCAGTTCCCGTCCTGGGTGAGGGCGGCGGCGTTCGCGACCGCGTAGTACAGCAGCACCCCGAAGGAGGACGCGGCGATCGCCAGCAGCGCGTCCCCCGCGAGGAGCACCAGGGCGACGACGGCAATACCGACGGTGATCTCCGCGCGCTGCGGCACCTCGAACCGCGGATTGATCCGCGACAGGCCCCGCGGCAGGTCGCCTTCGCGGGCCATGCCGAGCATGGTGCGGGAGACCCCCGCGATGAGCGCCAGCAGGGCGCCGCTCGCGGCCGCAACCGCGCCGATGGAGATCACGACCGACCAGACAGGGCCCGCCCCGACCGCGCCGAGCGCCGCGAGGAACGGCGCGGGACCCCAGCCATCGGCCGCGACCTCGGCGGGGGCGACGAGGACGAGCAGGACCCCGAGGATCAGGTAGAGCACGACGATGATGGCGAGCGCGGAGACGATGGCACGGGGAATGGTGCGGCGGGGATCGGTGACTTCCTCCCCGAGGGTCGCGACGCGCGCGTACCCGGCGAAGGCGAAGAACAGCAGCGCGGCGGCCTGCAGGATCGCGAGCGGACCGCCCCAGGGTGCGGCGAAGCCGTCGCCGACGGCGGTACCGGCCCCGTCCCCCGCCGTTCCCGTCACGCCAAGGACGCCGAGTCCCAGGCGGACGGCGGTCGCGAGCAGCGCCGCGAGAGCCACCGCGAGGAGGATCCGCGCGAGGCCCGCAGTGCGGGTGACCCCGATGCAGTTCACGGCGGTCATCACCACCACGACGAGCGCCGCGACCGGCCGCTCCCATGCCTCCGGCACCAGGTACGCGGCGACCACCAGGGCCATCGCGGCGCAGGAGGCGGTCTTCCCGATCACGAAGCACCAGCCGGCCAGGAACCCCGGCCACTCCCCCAGCTGTTCGCGCCCGTAGAAATAGGTGCCGCCGGAGGTGGGGTACTGCGCGGCGAGCTGAGCCGTGGAGGTGGCGTTCGCGGCGGCGACCGCCGCAGCGATCAGGATCGCGACCAGGGCCGCGGGACCCGCGATGTCCTGCGCCGCACCGAGGGAGACGAACGCCCCGGCCCCGAGCATCGCGGCGAGGCCGATGACGACGGCGTCCGCGAGACCCAGCCGTCGGCCGAGATCACCGGACGACGGTCCAGAACCGGACGACGTGGACGAGGTGGAGGGGGTGCTGCTCATGGGGTCCTTGGTCAGTCCGACTCGGAGAGGTAGGTGATCTGCTGCTCCTCCTGCATCCGGTACAGGAAGGCGGCTGTCGCGTCACGATTCATCGGGCTCTTCGGCCGGTAGGTGCCGTTCGGCCAGCCGGTCGTGATGCCCTCCTCCTTCGCCCACGCGATCTCCTTCGCGAACTTCGCGTTCGCGGGGACATCGCGGAAAGGGGCCTGGGTGGGCTGGGCGAACTCCGGCGAGCCCGCGTACCGGTAGACGAACGCGGCCATCGCATCGCGGTCGATGGTCTGGGTCGGGCGGAAGGTGCGGGTGCCGTTCCGCTCGGTCCAGCCGGTCGTGATGCCCTCCTGGTGCGCCCAGATGATCGCGTCGTAGTGCTCCTGACCCGGACGGACATCCGTGAACGGCTGGTTCCGCGGAGTCCTCACCTCGGGGGAACCCGCCATCCGGTACAGGAACGCTGCCATCGCGTCACGGTTCACCGAGGTCACAGGACGGAAGGTGCCATCGGGCCACCCCTGGGCGTAGCCCTGATTCGCCATCCACATGATCTCGTCGTAGAACATGGTGTTCGGGCGGACGTCGGTGAAGCTGATCGGGGTCTCTCCGGCCTCGCAGTCCTCCGGCAGCCGCACGGTGACCGCAGTGCCGACATCCGGGGTGGTGCTGATGACGGCGTCGGTGGCGTCCTCGCTGCAGGTGATCGCGAGGGTCGCCTGCCAGGTGCCGTCGGCGTTCTC
>JAUNUA010000117.1:0-3881 GCA_030538435.1 Brachybacterium sp. | reverse complement strand
CGTCCTCGCTGCAGGTGATCGCGAGGGTCGCCTGCCAGGTGCCGTCGGCGTTCTCATAGGGAGCCTCGATGGTCTCGTCGCCGACGGTGACCTCGACGGTCTCGATCTGCGGGGCGCCGAGGCTGCGGGATTCCACACCCGAGACCTGCACGTTCCAGGTGCCGGAATCGATGCCCTGGTCCGCCACCTCCACGCCGCGCTGGGCGTAGGTGGGATCCAGGTCCTGGTTGGCCTCAAGGTAGTCGATCCAGGCGTCCCGGTCGATCAGCCCGGTGTCGGCGCGGTTGGTGCCATCGGCCAGGACGTGGAAGTTGTCGCCGCCGGAGGTGAGGAAGTTGGCGGAGACGATCGTGTAGGTGGCGTCGGCCTGGAGCGGCTCCCCGTCGACCATGACCGAGGTGATCCGGTCGCCTTCGTCACGGGAGTCATCGAAGGTGTAGGTGACGTTGTCCGACAGGCCCAGCTGCAGGTAGGAGCGGGAGGGGACGTTGCCGGCGCGGTCGCGCTGCCACTGCTGCTCGAGCATGGTCTTCACCTGCGCGCCGGTGAGGTCGACGGTCTCGAGGGTGTTGACGAAGGGCACCACGTCGTTGGCCTCGCCGAAGGTGACGACCCCGTCGCCCTCGTCGCCGGAGGCCGCGTAATCGAGGTTCGCGCGCACGCCGCCCGGGTTCATCACGCCGATGTCTGCGCGGGAGCCGGAGAAGGAGTCCCGCTGGGTCGCCCAGCGCATGGAGTCGGCCAGCTCGTCAGACAGAGCAGAGGAGGAGGCCCGGTCATCGCCGCGCCCGGTGTAGCCGTCGTTCTTCGTCCAGGTGCCATCGATGTAGCTGGCATTGGCGGGCGCGAAGGCGGTGGAGATGTCATCGGTGATAGTGCCGACGGGTTCCGCGGCAGCGACCTCTCCGTCGGCGATCGCTTGGGCGGCGATGTCGC
Organism: Brachybacterium sp.; assembly: GCA_030538435.1. Taxonomy (GTDB): domain Bacteria; phylum Actinomycetota; class Actinomycetes; order Actinomycetales; family Dermabacteraceae; genus Brachybacterium. Next base: position 2,945 of record JAUNUA010000117.1, on the reverse strand, counting down.
GTGCCTGGACATAGGCGGGATCAGCGGCGGCGTCGCAGGCGGCGATGTCGGCGTTCTCGGTGGCGATGAGGCGGTTGCCGTCGGCGGTGACCTCCCACGACCCGTCGGCCCCCTGGGCCAGGGTGACGGCGCCGAGGTTCTCCCCATAGGAGCCGGTCTGCATGATCGGACGGGTGCGATCGGTGCCCGGTACCGCGGCCTCGAAGTTGTAGCTGCGGTGGGTGTGGCCGTTGAAGATGGCGTCGACCTCGGGGCTGGTCTCACTGACGATCCGCTCGAACAGTTCACCACCACCGGGGTTCTCACCGGGGGCGGCGTCGCTGGCGGAGCCCTCGTGGTACTCGACGACCAGCAGGTCGTATTCCAGGTCCGATGCCTCCAGTTCTTCCACGGCGTCGTTGACCGCGGAGACGGGGTCGGTGAATTCCAGACCCTCGATGCCGCTCGGCGAGACGAGCGCGGGGGTGTCGGCGGTGTTCGCCCCGATGACGCCGACGCGGACGTCACCGGCGTCGACCACGGTGTACGGGGTGGCGGCGCGGGAGCCGTCGGCGTGGAACACGTTCGCCGAGAGGTATTCGAAGTCGGCGATATCGGCGACGCGCCCGGTGAGGTCGTCGATGCCCTGGTCGTACTCGTGGTTGCCGTCGGCGCTGGCGGCAAGACCCAGCGCGTTCAGCACCTCGATAGTCGGGACATCATCGGCCAGGTAAGAGGCGAACTCCGTGGCGCCGATGTTGTCCCCGGCGGAGAGGAACACATGATTGTCGTTGCCGACCTGCTCGCGCTCCGTGACGAGGGTGCAGGCGAGGTCCGCCGCGTTCGAGAGACGCCCGTGGTAGTCGTTGACATTGAAGACGGTGACCTCGGTGCCCTCAGGGACGTCCGCGAAAGCGGCCGAGGCGGCGGGCAGGGCGAGCGCGAGGGTGAGGGCGCCGGCACCGAGGGCTCGACGGGTGACGAGGCGAGACATGGGGGCTCCGGGGCGCTGGGGACGAGGGAGGGCGGTACCGCGAGGGTGTGACCGCTCTCATTGAACACGGGACGCGACGCCATGACCTGCGGTGTTATCTGGTCCTTCGGAAAGTGTCATCGAGTGTTCACCGGATTTTGCCGTCCTTTGAAGCGGTCCTGACCTGCCCATGAAACGGCGCGGGAAGGTGCGGCAGGACCCGTCGGGGCCTAGAGTCGGGCCTGCATCGCAGGGCTGTCCGGGTGTGCTCTCGCGCCGCGCGGCCCCTGACCTCCCGATGATCGGAGCGCCATGTCCGTCCTTGCCACCCCGTCCGGTCGCCGTCGTCCTCGCGGACCGCTGCTGCGCCGTACGATCCCCGCCGCCGACGGGGAGTCCTGGCCGCACGTCCTGATTCTCGGGGGCGGGTTCGCCGGGGCGAACGCCGTCCTTGGTCTGCGCGACGCCCGGGTCCGCGTGACCCTGGTGGACCGGCACGTGTACAAGGTGTTCCAGCCGCTGCTGTACCAGGTGGCGACCGCGGGCCTGAACTCCGGCGACGTGACGATGGTGCTGCGCAGCCTCTCCCTGCAGGCCACCAACATGCGCTACCTGCAGGGCGAGGTGGTGGACATCGACGCCGCGCATGACTGCGTGCGGATCGACCGCGGCGGTCAGGACCCGGAGGTCCTCACCTACGACTACCTGGTGATCGCGAACGGCGCGACCACCACGTTCTTCGGCACCCCGGGCGCGGAGGAGTTCTCCCTGCCGATGTACACCCGCGCGCAGGCCCTCGCGATCCGTAACCGGATCTTCGCTGAGCTGGAGCGGACCAGCTCCGTGGCGGAGGTCGACCGGTTGTGCGTCTCGGTGGTGGGAGGCGGCCCGACGGGCGTGGAGATCGCCGGGGCGCTCGCGGACTTCCGCACCGCGGAGCTGGACATCCTCTACCCGGAGCTGCCGCCCGGGGCGCTGCAGATCTCGGTGATTCAGCGCGGCCCGGACCTGCTCAAGGAGTTCGACCAGGAGATCCGCGACTATGCGGCGGAGACCCTCGAGGACCGGGGGGTGATCCTGCGCCGCGGCAAGGGCGTGAAGAGCGTGGGGTATGACTACGTGGAGCTCGACGACGGGGAGATCGTCGAGTCCGACGTGACGATCTGGGCGGCCGGTGTCGCGATCGACGAGCGGGTGGCGAGGTGGAACCTGCCGCAGACCGAGCGGGGTCGCCTGCAGGTCGATGACCACTTGCAGGTCACCGGTATCCCGAACGTGTTCGCCGCCGGGGATATCGCCGCGGGGCCGACGCCCCTCCCCCAGCTCGCACAGCCCGCGATCCAGGAGGGCCGGCATGTCGCGAAGGAGATCGCGGCGCGAGTTGCGGGGCGACACCACGAGAAGCCCTTCCGCTACAAGGACCTCGGGACGATGGCGACGATCGGACGGCGGGCCGCGGTCGCGGACATCCCGTGGCTGCCGATCGACCTGACCGGGACGCTGGGATGGATCGGGTGGATGGGCGTGCACGTCTCGAAGCTGCTGGGGCGGCGGAACCGTCGCGCGGTGACGATGAACCTGCTGTCGCTGTACGCGGGGACCCGCTCCACCCGGCAGCCGAACCCGGTGATGGGCGACGTCGATTCGATCGCGGCGGCCCACGCCTTCGACCGGCACGCGGAGGATCGCAAGTTCGGTCCGGGCGCCCGGGGGTAGAGGCGGCGAGGCGGGAGTCGCGATACCGGTGTTCTGGCGCCTCCCCGGCCTTTGCCGGTCGCAATACCGGCGTTCTGACGGTTCGAAAGCGACGACATCGCGACCCTCGACAGGCCGACCCGCCAGAAACCGACAACATCGCGACCCGCGGCACCTAAAAGGCGCCCGTCGTCTCACATCCCGCGGATCGCGCGGACGGTGGCGATCGCGGCCTCGGCCGCCTCGGCTCCCTTGTCCTCGACCGAGCCGTCCAGGCCCGCACGGTCCAGCGCCTGCT
>JAUNUA010000116.1 GCA_030538435.1 Brachybacterium sp. | reverse complement strand
CCGATCTGTTCGGCGGCGACATCGGAGGGCCACATGGCGTCGTCCCCACCGGCGAACACCAGCATCCCGCCGGGAACCGCGTTCGGGTCGAGCCGGGCCGCCTCCTCGGCTGCCGCATCGGCCCCGTCCACCATCGAGGCATACGTGCTGCGGTAGGACACCGGGTAGTTGAAGGCCATCGCCGACAGCTGACCGGCGAGCGCCCCCAGTGAGGCCTCCTGGAAGGACAGGAACGGCACGGGCTGCCCGTCCACTGTCCACGACGGTGGCGCCTCAGCGCTGAAGACCAGCCCCTGATAGGAGTAGATGGTCGGGGCGTACAGCACCACATTGTCGATCGTGACCGCGCTGTCGAGCGCCTCGTCCGCTGCGGCGAGCACCAGGGCCAGTTCCGCGCCCTTCGAGCCGCCGATCACGGTGAGTGGTCCGGGCCGCGCGGCGTCCGTCTCGATCCGCGCGGTCACCTCGGTGAAGAAATCGACGGGGACACTCTCCAGCTCCGCCTGCTGGTTCTCCTGACCGAAGAAGAACAGCGCATACACCTCGTACCCCTCCCCGGCGAGCTGCACGGCACGGGCGAAGTCCGGGCTGCCCTCGGAGCCACCGAAGGTCACCACCACTCCATCACGCGTGACCTCATCGGGCACCAGGTGGAACCCGTTCATGTACCCCCCCTCGACGTGCTCGATGCTCATGCCGTCCTGATCAAGGTCGTAGGTGGCGAGGCTGCGCGGATCGGGACCAGCCTCCGCGCTGCCGTACCGCCATCCGTTCACCAGCCGCACGCCGACGACGACCAGTACCAGCACCAGCAGGGCGGCCAGTCCGCGCAGGAGAATCTTCTTCAGCAGTCGCATAGTCCGACCGTAGGTCGGTGCGTCCGCCACCAGCCATGACAGTCGTCATCGACCACCCATGACCGGAGACACTGCGCCCCGAACACACACCCCCACCATTCGGCGCCCGCGAGGGACGGCCGGTTCAGTCGGTGGTGACCTGCTGCTCGAGCTCCTCGAGGGCCTCCCACAGCACGCCGGGCACCCGGTCCCCGAAACGGTCGAAGTGGGCGCGCAGGATCCTCGCCTCCGCGGCCCACCGGCCGGGATCCACAGCGAGGATCCGCTCCATTGTGTCCTCATCCAGCGCGAGGCCGCCGACGTCGAGGTCCTCCCTGCGCGGGACGCCGCCCACCGCGGTCCACTCCGGCTCGACCTCCCCCTCCAGTCGCGCCACGATCCACTGCAGGACGCGGATGTTCTCCCCGAAGCCGGGCCACATGATCGCACCGTCGTCGTCGCGCCGGAACCAGTTGACGCGGAAGATCCGCGGCGCCTTCTCCCCGAGCTGCTCGCCGACGTCCAGCCAGTGCTGCCAGTGGTCGGCCATGTTGTATCCGCAGAACGGCAGCATCGCGAAGGGGTCCAGCCGCAGCTTGCCCACCGGCCCCTCCGCGGCAGCGGTCTGCTCGCTGGCGATGGTGGCGCCGAAGAACACCCCGTGCTCCCAGTCGGCGGCTTCGGAGACCAGGGGCACGTTGGTGCGGCGCCGACCGCCGAAGATGATCGCGTCGAGGGGGACACCGTCGGGGCTGTCCCAGTCCTCGCTCAGCGTGGGAGCCTGCGTGGCGTCGACGGTGAAGCGGGAGTTGGGGTGCGCGGCCGGGGCGCTCGAGGCGGCGTCGTAGAGTTCGCCCCGCCAGGTGGTCAGACCCTCCGGGGGTTCGTCCGTCGCGCCCTCCCACCACACGTCACCCTCCGCAGTGAGTGCCACATTGGTGAAGATGGTGTCCTTCTCGATGGCGCGCATCGCCACCGGGTTGGTCTCCTCCGAGGTGCCGGGCACCACCCCGAAGAAACCCGCCTCCGGGTTGATCGCCCACAGCCGGCCGTCCTCCCCCTCCCGCAGCCAGGCGATGTCATCGCCCAGGGTCTCCACCCTCCATCCGGGAAGGCCCGGTTGCATCATCGCGAAGTTCGTCTTCCCCGTCGCGGAGGGGAACGCCCCGGCGACGTGGTAGCGCTTGCCCTCCGGGGAGATCACGCGGATCAGCAGCATGTGCTCGGCGAGCCAGCCGTCGTCCCTCGCCATCACGGAGGCGATCCGCAGGGCGAAGCACTTCTTGGCCAGCAGCGCGTTGCCGCCGTACCCGGATCCGTAGGACCAGATCTCGCGGGTGTCCGGGAAATGGGCGATGGTCTTGTGGGGGTTCGAGGGCCAGGGCACGTCAGCGGTGCGGCGGCCCTCGTCATCCACGAGCGGCATGCCGACGCTGTGCAGGCAGGGCACCCACGGGTCGCCCGCGTCGATGCAGCGCAGCGCGTCCGCGCCCATGCGGGTCATGATGCGCAGGGAGGCGACGACGTACGGGGAATCGGTGATCTCGACGCCCACCTGGGAGATCGCCCCGCCGATCGGGCCCATGGAGAAGGGCACCACGTACAGGGTGCGGCCGCGCATGGCGCCGCGGAGGTTCTGCTGCAGCTCTGTGCGCATCTGCTGCGGGTCGCGCCAGTTGTTGGTGGGTCCGGCGTCGGCCTCGTCGGACGAGCAGATGAAGGTGCGGCTCTCGACGCGGGCAACATCGTCCGGGTCGCTGAGGGCGAGGTAGCTGCCGGGACGCAGGTCCTCGTTCAGCCGGGTGAGAGCACCGGAGGTGACCATGCCCTCCAGCAGGGCGGCGTACTCCTCGTCGCTGCCGTCGCACCACTGGACCCGTTCCGGCTCGGCGAGTCGCCGAACCTCCTCCACCCACGTATCGAGGGCCGGGCGGCCGGGCCCCGGGGGCGCAATGAGGGGTATCGGGGTGTCCAGCTGCTGGGTCATGAGTCTCCTTCGATCACGCGCACCCGGCGGTCGACGTCGACCACCGTCACCGGCATTCTCAGGATGACACGCGATCCTCCTCCGGGGACGGTGCTTGCGGGAACTCGTGACTCCCGGTCACCGCGCCCGGGCGGGGGTCAGTCGCGCTCTTCGGCCTCGCTGACCGCTCGTTGCAGCTGCGCCTTGGTCATCGAGGAGCGTCCCGTGATCTGCAGGCGCTTCGCGTCCTCGTACAGCTGGTCCCGGGTGCGGCCCTGCGGCCCCTGATGGGAGCGCTTCCCACCCCGACGGGACGGTGACATGTCCTCGGTGGAGGTGCGGCTGGACTCCTCCGCCTCGCCCTCCTGCGCGCGGGTCTTGTTGACGGTGCGGGCGGCGATCTCCTCCGCGGTGTCCTCGTCGCGACCCTGCTCGATGAGGCTGTCCTTGACGTGCTGGTACTGGCGTTCGCGTTTATCACTCCAGGCCTGCTGCGGCATGACCGGTCCCTTCCTCGTGATGGGGCATGTCCTCCCCCATCATCCACCCGGTGTGCGAGGCCCCTCTCAGCGCAGGATGCCCCGCTCGCGCGCCGCGGAGACAGCTGCGGTGCGCGAGGACACCCCGAGCTTGGAGAAGATGTGACCGAGGTGGGATTTCACGGTGGTCTCGGAGATGAACAGGTCCGCAGCGATGGCCTGGTTCGACAGTCCCCGCCCGGCGGCCTCCAGCACGTCCAGCTCGCGCGCCGACAGGCTCACCTGGGGGCGGCGGACCCGCTCCAGCAAGCGTCCGGCGATCTCCGGGGCCAGGGCGCTCTCCCCCGCTGCGGCGGCGCGCACGGCGCCCAGCAGTTCCTCCGGCGGGGCGTCCTTCAGCAGGTACCCGGAGGCGCCGGCCTCGACGGCGCCCAGGATGTCCGCGTCGGAGTCGTAGTTGGTGAGGACGAGGACGTAGGGCGGTGCTTCCAGGGCGCGGATCCTTCGGGTCGCATCGGCGCCACCGGTCGCGGCGTCCGCCCCGAACTGCAGGTCCATCAGCACGATGTCCGGGCTGTGCTCGCGGGCGGCGGCGACGGCCTCCTCCGGGGTGCCGGCCTCGGCGATGACCACGATGTCGTCCTCCGCGGCGAGGAGCGCCCGCAGTCCGGCGCGCACGATGGGATGGTCGTCGGCCATCACGATGCGGATCACGTCTGCTCCCGGGTATCGGTGCGGGCGAGGTCGATGACCAGCGTCGTGCCCTCCCCGGCGGCGGAGCGCAGGTCCAGGGTGCCGCCGAGCTGGGCGACCCGCTCGCGGATAGCGCGCAGGCCGAAGGAGTCGGTGCGACCGGCCGCAGGGGCGACATCCCCCGCCCAGGGGTCGCCGCTCCCGGGGGTGAGGGCATCTGGGTCGAAACCGGCGCCGTCATCGGCGATGGTCAGGCGCAGAGTGCGGGCGTCGGCGCGCAGATCGATGCGGGCGCGGGTCGCGCCTGCGTGCTGCAGCACGTTGGCGATGGCGCCCTGGCAGATGCGCAGCAGGGCGGTCTGCTGGTGCATCGGCAGGGTCAGGTCGTCCCCCACCCGCACGTCGACCCTCAGCCCGCCGGATGCCCAGTCGGTGGCGGCGAGCCGGCGCAGCGCCCCGGCCAGGCCGTGGTCGTCGAGTCGCGGGGTGCTGAGTTCGCGGATGAACCGGCGGGTGTCGGCGAGGTCCGCGGCGGCGGTCTCCCGCGCGAGGCGCAGGTGGTCGACGCCGGGTCCGTCGGGGTCGGCGCGCTCGGCGGCGTGGAGCAGCATCTGCACGCTGGAGAGGCCCTGCGCGACGGTGTCGTGGATCTCCCGGGCGAGGCGCGCCCGTTCGGCGAGGACACCGGCCTCGTGCTCGCTGGCGGCGAGCTGGTCGCGGGTCGCCATCAGCTCCGCCATGAGCGCCTCTCGGGCAGAGGACTCCGCGCCGAGGGCGCGGAAGCCGAGGCCGATCATCAGGGCCACGCACGCGCCGATCAGGGGGCCGACGACCCCGCCGACGCTCCACCCGTCGTGCCAGGCGAGCAGACAGATCGCGAGGAGGGCGGAGCCGATCACGGTGAGGACGCCGGAGCGGGGGGTCAGCAGGTGCAGGTACAGGAAGAACAGCGGGAAGACAATGTAGGCAGCGTCCGGCTGCAGCGCCACCAGGGCCACCCACACCACGGTGAGCACGGCGAGCCAGATCCGCACGGTGATCGCGGACCGTCCCGGAGCGCCGGCGCGTCGCAGCAGGGGAACGGAGACGTACACGGCGAGGAACCCGAGGACAGCGGGGATGGTGAGTGCCGGCGGGCTCTGCGGGGCGAGGATCGCGCGGATGATGACCAGGACCGCGAGGGCGAGGATCACCAGGTGCAGGCCCAGGCGCATCGCGGGGAACACCGCCGAGCGTCGCTGCCACGCCGCGGTGGAGTTCCGGGCGGTGGGATCCGACCCGCTCGGACGCGGGGTCCCCGCGGTGGCCGGGCCCTCCGGGGGGTGGATGTCGCGCATGGTGGCACCACGCTACGCCAGCGGGGTCCGCGCCCCCTCCTCCGAAAGGAGGATCGGAGGCTCCTCCTCGAGCGCACCGCGGTCCGTCCCTGCGGGCGATGACCTATCGGCTGCTGCTCGGAAGGATCGAGGGACCAGCTTCCGGAACGCCCGGGAGCACCCCTGACAGGAAGGTCCTCATGTTCGTCGCCCTGCGCGACCTGCGCTTCGCCCGCGGTCGCTTCGCGCTGATCGGGTCCGTGGTCGCGCTGATCACGATCCTGGTCGGCTTCCTCTCCGGTCTCACCGGCGGCCTCGCCCAGCAGAACATCTCCGCGATCCTGGCGATGCCGGGAGACCGCATCGTGTTCTCCGAACCCCACGGTGAGGCCGACGATCTCAGCTTCTCCGACTCCCAGGTGACCGCAGCAGACAGCACCCACTGGGAGGACGCCGCAGGTGTCAGCGCGGTGCAGCCCATCGGCATCAGCCAGCTGCGCGCGGAATCGGCCGATGCCCGCGCCTCCGTCGCGGTGTTCGGCGTGGAGAGCGACTACAGCACCGCCGCCCCCTCCCACGAGGGCACCCTCACGCTCACCACGACCGTCGCCTCGGATCTCGAGGTCACGGAGGGGGATACCGTCACGATCGCCGGGACCGACTACACCGTCGGTGCCGTCACGGGCGACGAGTCGTTCAGCCACACCCCCGTCGTGCTGATGCCGCTCGGCACCTGGCAGGAGCTGGCCGAGCGCACCGGCACCGAGGACGCCTACGCGAGCGTCTTCGCGGTGACGGGCTCCTCCGACACCGACTACACGGCGATCGCCTCCGGCTCCGACACCGTCGCCGAGTCCACTCTCTCCTCGCTCACCGCGCTGCCCGCCTTCCAGTCGGAGATCGGGTCGCTGCTGACGATGGTCGCGATGCTGTTCGGGATCTCCGCCCTGGTGATCGGCGCGTTCTTCGTGGTGTGGACGATGCAGCGCAGCCACGACATCGCCGTGCTGAAGGCGCTCGGGGCCTCCACCCGGTCCCTCATCACCGACGCCCTCGGGCAGGCGCTGGTGGTGCTGCTGACCGGGATCGGCGTCGGCATCGCGGTCGTCGGCGGGCTCGGGGCGCTGGCCTCCGGTGTCCTGCCGTTCTGGCTCAGCCCCCTGACCACCCTCCTGCCGGGCGCCATCATGGCGCTGCTCGGCCTCGCCGGGGCGGCGTTCGCGCTGCGCTCGGTCACGTCCACCGACCCCCTCACCGCACTCGGGAGCAACCGATGATCCGCATCGACGACGTCACCCTCACCTACCCCGACGGCACCGACCGCCTGACCGCCGTCGACCACGTGTCCCTCACGTCCCGGCCCGGCACGGTCACCGGGATCACCGGACCCAGCGGCTCCGGCAAGTCCAGCCTGCTGGCGATCGCCGCCACCCTCATCCGCCCCGACTCCGGGTCGGTCCGGATCGGCGACGTGGAGGCCACGTCGCTGTCCACGACCGAGGCCGCGGAGCTGCGCCGGGAGGAGATCGGCATCGTCTTCCAGCAGTCGAACCTGCTGCCGTCGCTGACGGCGCTGGAACAGCTGGAGGTGATGAACGAACTCGGACCGCGGACCCGGCGCACCGCCCGCGACGCGGCCAGGACGGAGGCGCGGGAGCTGCTCGCAGCGGTGGGTCTTGCGGACCAGGCCGGGAAGCGTCCCCACCAGCTCTCCGGTGGGCAGAACCAACGGGTGAACATCGCGCGGGCGCTGATGAATCGGCCGAGCGTGCTGCTGGTGGACGAGCCCACCAGCGCGCTGGATCAGGAGCGGGGCGCGGAGATCATCGCGCTGATCGAGCACCTCACCGACGAGCGGGAGAC
>JAUNUA010000115.1 GCA_030538435.1 Brachybacterium sp. | reverse complement strand
CAGTGCCAGCACATCCGGTCCGTTGCGACCGCGCGCATCGATGCACGCATCGGGAACGTCGGCCCCACAGTGCTCCACGAGATCCGCGAGACCCTCGCGGTGCTTCTCGATCTCTGAGTGTGCACGCAGCGCCCCCAGGCGTCACCGCTCATCGGAAACGCACCTCCACCGCGCCCAGGTCCTGGTACTCGACGCGCAGGCGGTCGCCGGGTGAGACCCACACGGGCCGCGTGAAGGACCCGGCGAGCACCCACTGCCCGGCCGTGAGCCCCTCGCCGTGCGCGGCGAGCTTGTTCACCAGCCACGCGGCCGAGGCTGCGGGATCACCGAGCACGGCCCCGGACACCCCGGACTCCACCACCTCGTCGTTCACGTGCAGCTTCGCACCGATCCAGGTCAGGTCACGCGCGCCCGGCGCGATCCGGGCATCACCGAGGACCATCGCTCCGAGGGCCGCGTTGTCGCTGATGGTGTCGGCAATGGTGCGCCCGGCCAGCTCCACGTGCGCGTCCAGGATCTCCAGAGCCGGCGCCACGACAGCAGTCGCCGCGAGCACGTCAGCGGCCCGGACATCGGGGCCTGCGAGGTCCTCCCCGAGCTGGAACGCGAGCTCCACCTCGACGCGCACGTTCGAGAACCGCGCATGCTCCACCACCTCTCCGCTGCCGATGACCTGGTCGGCGAAGATGACCCCGTAGTCCGGCTCGTCGATGCCGGTCGCCTCCTGCATGGCGCGGCTGGTGAGCCCGACCTTCCGTCCGACGACGGTCTCGCCGGTGGCCTCGCGCCGCTCCTGCCACACGTGCTGGATCGCGTAGGCGTCCTCCACGGTCATCCCGGGGAAACGGGAGCTGATCAGCGGGATCGTCCCCCCGGTGCGGGCCGCCTCGGCGAGCTCATCGGCGACCGCCGTGACCTGCTCGGCGGTGAGGACGCGACCGCTGGTGGGGACGCTCACAGCTGGTGTCCCAGCTTGAAGCCGCGCCCGCCGCCGTCACTACCGTCTCCGCGATTGCTGCCCTCCCCACCTCCGGGGCGGGTGTAGGAGAACCCGTCCGCGCCGATCGTCACCGCCATCTCCGAGTCCTCCGTGCGTGCGGAGAGGGGCTGCACGGCCCCGTCGAGGTCCAGCACGCGGGAGGCGTCGGTGTACCAGGAGGGGATGACGGGGTTCCCCCACCAGTCGCGGCGCTGGTTGTCATGCACGTCCCAGGTGATGACGGGGTTGTCCGGGTCGCCCGTGTAGTAGTCCTGGGTGTAGACCTCCACGCGGTGCCCGTCGGGATCCAGGATGTACAGGTAGAAGGCGTTGGAGACGCCGTGGCGTCCGGGCCCGCGCTCGATGCGGTCGCTGAGGCGCAGCGCCCCGAGCTTGTCGCAGATCGCCAGGATGTTGTGCTTCTCGTGGGTGGCGAAGGCGACGTGATGCATGCGGGGCCCGTCCCCACCGGTCATCGCGGTGTCATGCACGGTGGGTTTGCGGCGCATCCACGCCGCGTACACCGTCCCCGCCTCGTCCTGGATGTCCTCGGTGACACGGAACCCCAGGTCCTGCAGGAACCTCGTCGCCCGGGGAACATCCGGAGTGACCTGGTTGAAGTGGTCCAGTCGCACCAGCGCCCCCGGGGTGTGCAGGTCGTAGCGCCAGGCGAGCCGCTCGACGTGCTCGACCTCGTGGAAGAACTCGTAGGGGAATCCCAGCGGATCCTCCACCCGCACCGAGTCCCCGACCCCGCGGACGAACCCGTCCACCCGGCGCTCCACCCGGCAGCCCAGCTCCTCGTAGAACGCGACCGCCCGGTCCAGGTCCTCCGGCGTGCGCACCCGGTAGGAGAACGCGGCGACCGCCGCGACCGGACCCTCGCGCAGCACCAGGTTGTGGTGGATGAACTCCTCCAGGGACCGCAGGTAGATCACCCCGTCGGCCTCCTCGGTGACAGCGAGGCCCAGCACGTCCACGTAGAACGCACGGGATGCGGCGAGGTCCGTCACCACCAGTTCCATGGAGGCGCAGCGCAGGATGTCCGGGGCGGGGGCCGACGGGGTGGGGATCGGATCGCGCGGCTCGATCGGGGCTTCCGCGGAGACGAAGAAGCCGGAGGAGGTGCGGGTGCGGTCGGTCAGTCGGGTCATGGGACGCTCCTCAGGCCTTGCCGAAGACGGGGTTGTGGACCTCGCCGAGGGTGATGTGCACGGCCTGCTGGTCGGTGTAGAAGTCGATCGAGCGGTACCCGCCCTCGTGGCCGAGCCCCGAAGCCTTCACCCCCCCGAAGGGCGTGCGCAGGTCGCGGACATTGTTGGAGTTCAGCCACACCATGCCCGCCTCGATGCCCTGGGCGACGGTGTGGGCGCGCCGCAGGTCGTTCGTCCAGATGTAGGCGGCGAGCCCGTAGCGGGTGTCGTTCGCGAGGTCCAGCGCCTCGGCGTCATCGTCGAAGGGGGTGATCGCGACGACCGGCCCGAAGATCTCCTCCTGGAAGATCCGGGCCGACGGGGCGACGTCCGCGAACACCGTGGGCCGCACGAAGTTCCCCTCACCGAGGTCCTCGGGTCGGCCACCGCCGGCCACCAGTCGCGCCTCCTGCTTCCCGATCTCGATGTACCCGAGAACCTTCTCGCAGTGCTCGGGGTGGACGAGCGCACCGACCTCGGTGGCCTCGTCCTCGGGGAGGCCGACGACGACGCGGTCGGCCTGGGCGGCATAGCGCTCCACGAACTCCTCGTAGATGCTGCGCTCCACCAGGATCCGGGAGCCGGCGGTGCACCGCTCACCGTTCAAGGAGAACACCCCGAAAATGGTTGCATCGATCGCGGCGTCGAGGTCCGCGTCGGCGAAGACCACGGCGGGGGACTTCCCGCCGAGCTCCATCGACAGGCCCTTCAGCTGCGGCGCGGCGTTCGCGAAGATGATCTGCCCGGTCGAGGATTCCCCGGTGAAGGAGATCAGCGGCACGTCCGGGTGCTTCACCAGCGGATCACCGGCATATCCCTCCTCACCGAAACCGTTGACCAGGTTGAACACCCCGCTGGGGACACCCGCCTCCTCGAAGATCCCGGGCCACAGCGAGGCAGACAGTGGCGTGAACTCGGCGGGTTTCAGCACCACCGTGTTGCCGGTGGCGAGCGCCGGGGCGAGCTTCCAGGACTCCAGCATGAACGGCGTGTTCCAGGGGGTGATGAGGCCGGCCACCCCGATGGGTTTGCGGTGCACATAGTTGGTCTGCCGGCCCGGCACCCCGAACGCGTCGTCGTGCTGGGCGACGATCAGATCCGCGAAGAACCGGAAGTTCTCAGCGGCGCGGCGCGCCTGTCCTCGCGCCTGGCGGATCGGCAGGCCGGTGTCGAAGCACTCCATCGCCGCCAGGGTGTCCCCGCGCTCCTCGACGATGTCCGCGATGCGGTGCAGCACCCGGGAGCGCTCCCGCGGCAGCATCCGAGGCCAGGGCCCGGTGGTGAAGGCCTCGCGGGCGGCGGCGACGGCAGCATCGATGTCCGCCGGGCGGCCGGAGGCGGCCAGCGTGTACGGCTCGTTGGTGACGGGGTCGAGCACCTCGAATGTCTCCCCGGAGATCGAGGGGACACGCTCACCGCCGATGTAGTGGGGGATGAGCTCGGGGATGTTCTCGGGCCGGCGGCTCATGGGGCGAGCTCCTTCGGGTCGGCGGCGTGGGGCCGGTGGTGGTGCAGGTAGGCGTGGGGTGTGGCCAGGCGGTGGGACCGCACGGCCAGTTCGATGTCGTGGGCGGGAGCACCCGTCTCGATCAGCCGCAGCAGCGCGGCGTGCTCCTCGACCGAGGCGAGGGCCCGCTCGGGCACGTAGGAGAAGGTGGAGCGGCGCAGGCGTCCCAGGCGCGCCCAGCCGCGGTCCACCAGCATCCGCAAGGATGTGTTGGGGCAGGGGTCGGACAGCAGCCGGTGGAAGGCCTCGTTCAGGCTCGTGAAGGCGACCGGGTCGAAGTCCGCGATCAGGTCGCGCATCCGCTCGTTGAGGGTGCGCGCTTCGGTCAGCGCCTCCGGGCTGATGACGGGCGCGGCCAGCGCCACGGCGGCACCTTCGACGATGGACATCGTCTGCATCGTCTCCAGGTACTCGGTGTCATCGATCTCGGCGACACGCGCCCCGATGTTCTTCTCGAATGTCACCATCCCCTCGGCCTCGAGCCGGCGGATCGCTTCGCGGACGGGCACCACGGAGGTGCCGATCTCCGCTCCCAAGGTGCCAAGGACAAGCCGTGTCCCCGGTTCGTAGTGGCCGGCGAGGATGCGGGTATGGATGAGGTCGTAGGCGAGCTCGGACTTGCTCGCTGCGGTGGTCCCGACGCTGGTCACGACGAGTCCTGCTCGGTCTCGTAGCGCTCACGCCAGGTGGCGTCCATCGGGAACAGGCCCCGAAGCGGATGACCGCCGGTGACCATGCGCGCCATGAACGCCTCCTCCGCCTCCTGGGTCTCCGCGTCGAGGAGGACGTCCTCGAGCAGGGAGGGGGGGATGACGAGGACGCCGTCGGCGTCGCCGACGATCACGTCACCGGGCTGGACGGCGGTGCCGCCGCAGGAGATGGTCTCGTCGATGCCCCAGGGGACGTGGAGGCGGCCCAGCACCGCGGGGTGGCCACCCGCGTGGTAGGTGGGGATGCCGATGTCGGTGACCTCCTCGAGGTCGCGCACGCCCCCGTCGGTCACGATTCCTGCGGCGCCGAGCGCCTGCGCGCGCAGCGCCAGGATGTCCCCGAGGGTGCCGGAGCCGGTCTGTTGGCGGGCGTCGATGACGAGCACCTCCCCGGGGCGGAGGGAGTCGAAGAGCCGCTTCTGGGCGTTGTACCCGCCGCCGTGGCTGCGGAAGAGGTCCTCGCGTCCGGCGATGTACCGCAGGGTGCGGGCCGTGCCGATGAGCTTCGTCGTGGGCTGGGTGGGGCGCAGCCCGTCGATGGAGACGGAGTCGAGTCCGCGCTTGCGCAGCTGACTGGACAGGGTCGCGAGCGCCACGTTCTGCAGGCGTGCCCGGTTCTCCTCGGTGAGGACCGGCGCGTCCTCCTGCGGCCGTCCGGAGGCGTCGGCCCACTGCTCGGGGGTGGCCCGGGGGCGAGCGCTGACCCCGCCGACGGGGACGGTGCCGGGTGTGGCTTCGGTGGCGAGCCTCCCCGTGCTGTGCCCACCCGCGGTGACCTCGACCTCGACCCGCTGCCCGGGGGAGAAGGTGCTCGCGCCCGCGGGGGTGCCGGTGAGGATGACGTCCCCCTCTTCAAGGGTGAGCAGCTGGGAGAGGTCCGCGACGATCTCGGGCAGGCTGAACAAGAGGGTGGAGGTGGAGTCGGATTGCACGAGCTCCCCGTCGAGCCACACGCGGATGTCGATCGCGGAGGGGTCGACCTCGGCGGCGGGGATGAGGGCCGGCCCGATGGGGGTGCAGCCGTCGCCTCCCTTGGAGCGGACGTTGGCGCCTTTGTCGGCCCAGCGGAAGTCGAAGATGCCCAGGTCGTTCGCGGCGGTGACCGCGGCGACCGCATCCCAGGCGTCGGCGGGATCGAGGCGGCGAGCGGTGCGGCCGATGACCAGCGCGATCTCGCCCTCGAAGCCGAGGATCTCCGCGCCCGCGGGCAGCTCCACCACGGTGGGGTCGTCGGCGACGGGGGCGGCGAGGGAGGTGGCGGGCTTCAGGAAGTACCCGGGTGCCTCCGGGGTCCGGCCCTTCTGTTCGGCGCGGGCCGCGTAGCTGATGTGCAGGGCGAGGACCTTGCCGGGACGGCGCCCCAGCAGATTCCAGGCGGCGCGGGCGGGAGCGAGGTCCTCATCCATGTCCGTAACGTATACGATCCGCTGGAGCCTCCGGGTGGCTTTGGGCGTTCCCGGTGTCAGCTGCCGTCCGGGGGCCCGGACGTCAGTGCCAGCAGGCGTTGCAGCCGGATTGCCTCCTGCTGCCCCACGGCGCGACCCTCCCGCATCCAGCGCCTCGTATCCACGAGGGCGGGGTCGGCGTCCAAGGCCTCGCGGACCGCCCCGGTGAACATCGCGTTCAGGTGGGTGGAGATGTTGATCTTGGTCATCCCTGCGCGCACCGCCTCCTGGAGGGCGGTATCGGGGACGCCGGAGGAGCCGTGCAGCACGAGCGGCACCGCGAGGCGCCCGGCGAGGGCGCTGATCAGGTCCGTATCGAGCTGTGCATCGCGCGTGGTCATGGCGTGGGAGGAGCCGACCGCG
This sequence comes from Brachybacterium sp., assembly GCA_030538435.1. Classification (GTDB taxonomy): domain Bacteria; phylum Actinomycetota; class Actinomycetes; order Actinomycetales; family Dermabacteraceae; genus Brachybacterium. The sequence continues at coordinate 1,014 of JAUNUA010000115.1, read as the reverse complement.
ACCGCCAGCAGGTCCACCCCGGTGTCGGCGACGAAACGCGCTGCGTCCTCGGGGTCGGTGCGGGCGGTGGGGTCGTGGACCCCGTCCTTGCCGCCCACTTCCCCCAGCTCCGCCTCGATGCTCGCCCCGGCGGCGTGCGCGAGGTCGGCCATGGCCCGGGTCCGCTCGCGGTTGTCCTCGTCGGGCAGACGCGATCCGTCGTACATGACCGAGGGAACGCCCAGCTCGAGGGCATCACGCACCAGCTCCTCATCCTCCGCATGATCGAGATGGACCACGACCTCTGCCGCGGTCCGACGAGCGATCTCGAGTGTGGCGCGGGCGAGAGGGGCGAGGGTCCCGTGGTACCGCACGGCGTTCTGGCTGATCTGCAGGACGATCGGGAGGCCGGTCTCCTCGGCGGCGGCGACGAACGCTTCGGCGTTCTCGAGGTGGACGACGTTCACCGCGAGAAGGCCCCGTCCGGTGTCGCGGGTGCGCCGGGCGAGGGGGGCGAGGGCGGTGAGGGTCACGAGGACTCCTTGATGTCGACGGTGGGCAGGAGCCGGGAGATCAGGTGAGGATCGATCTCCCCGGCACCGGGGCAGGTGACCGCGGAGGCGCTGGTGGCAACCGCCGCGAGGAGAGCGGATCGGGGGTCCTCCTCGTGCGCCAGAGCGCGGGCGAAGGCCGCGACCGCGGCGTCCCCCGCGCCGGTGGGATTGCCCCGCAGCGGCTCGGGAAGGCTGGCGCTGAGAATGCGCGAACGGGAGGGGCCCGCGGGGTCGTCGGCGGAGGCGCTGAACATGCCGTCGGGGCCGAGCGAGCAGACCACCCGGTGCGCGCCGAGCCACAGCAGCTCCTTGGCAGCGTCGCGGGGTGCGGATCGTCCGGTCGCGGCGCAGGCCTCCTCCGCATTGGGCTTTACCAGGTCGGCGCCGGCGCGGGCGGCGGCGAGCAGCGCCGGACCGGAGGTGTCGACGAGGACCGGTATCCGGTGCTCACGGATCCGGGTGACCAGGGCGGAGAGGTCCG
>JAUNUA010000114.1 GCA_030538435.1 Brachybacterium sp. | reverse complement strand
TTGCGGGGACCGCCGCCGGTTGGGGGTCATGGTATCCACCCCGCAGGGCCCGTTCGTACGCCGATCGTCCCGCGGGAAGCGGCGTGACGCGGATCGATGCGAAGGGCACGCTTCGATCACCAAACATCACGACGATCTCGACGTCCCCGTGACCCCCGCATGCGACGACGCCCCCGCCGGTGATCTGGCGGAGGCGTCGAATCCAGAGTGTTTTCCCTGGTCACGAGCGGTAGCGGCGGGATTTGAACCCGCGGTACGGGGTTACCGTACACGACATTTCGAGTGTCGCACCTTCGGCCGCTCGGACACGCTACCGCCCGATAATCTACAAGCTCTGCCGGGTGACAACCAAACGAACGTCCCGTGCTGCGACCCAGTTCACCGGGCCTCGGCCAGGGCGCGGTCGGGCGCCCCGGGGGTCGCGCGACGGTCCTTCAGTGCGTCGTACGCGCGGTAGGCGTGGCCGTGCAGGGTGGGCGAGGTCCGGGCGAGAGCCCAGGACGCGGCCGTGGTCCAGTCCCGACGCCGCAGCGCCGCCGTGATCCCGTCGGCCGTCAGGCGCGACCGGCACCAGCGGCGCAGGCGCCGACGCAGCACCGTGTCCTCCCTCTCCCGCGCCGCCTTGTGCAGTACCTGGGTGAGCATGTGGTGCTCGAGCTGGGCCTGGACCTCGGTTGCCTCGTCCCGCGCGAACAGGTCTGTGACGGTGGGGGCGAGGACGGTCGGCAGGTCCGTCAGCTCCCACACCCCGGGGCGCAGGCGTCCCGTCTGGGATCCGGCGTGGATCACGTAGTGGTAGAGCGGCTCATCGACGAACGCCACCGCGCGGGAGCGGGCGATGTGCCGCAGGATCAGCACGAAGTCGCTGTGGATGAGGTTCGCCGGGGACTCCTGGCGGGGCCGACGGAACATCACGTGCTGGGATCCGACGACGTCCCCCGCGGCGATCGCCCGGAACGCTGTCCGGGCGTCGGCGACCGGTCCCGGGGCTCGAAAGCGCAGGGATCCGATGTGGCGCCCCTCGCGGACCGCCATCAGCGGGGACAGCACCAGGTCCGCGTCGTGCCGGAGGCCGGCCTGCAGGTGTCGCTCGACGTAGGTGGGGGTGACGGTGTCGTCGGCGTCGACGAACGTGATCCACTCCCCGCGCGCGCGGCCGATGGCGTGGTTCGTCACCCAGCTGTACCCGCGGTTGGTGGTCTGGTGGTCGACGATGATGCGCGGGTCCTCGGGGATGTCGCGTGCGGGCAGATGGCGGGAGCCGTCGTCGATGACGAGGATCTCGAGGTGCGGGTAGGTCTGCGCGGTGAGGCTCTCGAGCGTCGCCCGCAGCGTGCGGTCACTGTCGTAGGCGGGGACGACGGCGGTCACCAGCGGCGTCGTCGGGGCGGTGGGTGTCATTGGGGGGCTCCTCGTCGTCGGGCGGCATCTCGGCAGAACAGGGCGGCCAGCAGCACCTCGCAGGCCACCAGCGAGAGGGCGGCGCCGCGGGCCTCGCCGATCAGCACGGCGGGGACCACCAGTGCCAGGTGTGCGATCGCGGCGATGGCGGTGTAGTGGGCGACGGTGCGGTAGCGGTGCTGGGCGGTGGCGCGCAGGGAGAGGGCGGCGGTGAGTCCGGCGGGGATCAGCAGCAGGGCGTAGAGCTGGACGACCGGCACCGCATCGGCCATCTCCGCCCCGAGGTACCAGGGCAGGACGGGCCCGGCCCCGATGATGAGTGCCGCCGCGCTCAGCAGATAGGCCAGCGGTATCCCGCCGAGGATCATCCGGCGCAGTCGGTGGTCGGTGTCCGGCCGGGTGATGCGGGGCAGCATGGCGTCGACCACCCCGCGGCCCACCCCGCGGACCGCGTTCGCGAAGCGCTCGGCGGCGCCGAAGAACGCGACCTGGGTGGGGGTGGTGAGTGCACCGAGAGCGAGCGTGGTGGCGGAGCCGCTGACCATGACGGCGATGTTGGGGACGAACAGCGGGGCGCTGTCGCGCAGGGCGGCACGGATGCCGGCAGGGGTGGCGGTCGCTGGGTGCACCTGGCGCCAGCGCCACAGCAGCAGCGGCCACACGGCGAGCGCGGACAGCGCCATCGGGGCGAGCTGCCAGCCGACGGCACGCCCGATGTGGTCGGGGCCGTCGACGGTGAGGACAAGACCCACCAGCGCGGCGAGGCGCGAGAGGGCCATCGCGAGGGCAAAGGTGACGGTGCGGCCCAGGCCCTGCAGCAGCCACCCGGGGTACCAGGTGCCCAGCAGCACCAGCACCATGCCGAGGACGAGCGCGCCCGCATGCTCACGCAGCAGGGGCACGGTCGCCGCCGGCACCGCCAGGACGATCGCGCACGCACCCCACAGCACCGCTTTCGCACCGAGGGTCTCGGCGACCACGACCGACCGGGCGGCCCGGTCCGGGGCGTGGACGGTGCGGCGCAGCGCGCTCATGCCGAACCCGAAGTCGGTGGTCATCACGACCAGCTGCAGGACCGCCAGCAGCACCATCACGGTGCCGAGTCCCTCGGCGCCGAGGGCACGGGCGAGGAACGGCAGGGACACCAGCGGGTAGGCGAAGCTCGCCAGGTACCCGACCGCGATGACGGCTGCGTCCCCGCCGACCTTCCTGCTGGAGTCGGCGCGCTGCGGACGGGTGGTGCTCACGCGCTCACGGGGTCGTCGGGTCCGCTGATGCGCCGCACGGTCTGGAAGGCCTCCGCGGCGAGGCTGCCCACCTGGCTTCCACGGAACCGGGCGAGCGCGTCAACGGCCCGCAGGGACCGAGGGCCGGGCTCCTCCTGGATCTGGCTGGCGTAGCGGCCGAAGGCGTCGAGCTTCAGCTGCAGGGTCTCGGTGATGTCCACGTGCCAGACCGGGGTGAAGGTGGGCTCCGCGCCGGGCGCGTTCCAGAACGTCTCGGAGACGGTCTCGTACATCGCGACGGTCCGCAGGGACGCCCCACCGCCGACCGGCCGGGTCACCACCATGGAGGCGTCGAAGACGGCCCGATGGTCGAGGTGACGGTCGGGGAAGGGGATGAGGGCGAGCTCGGGCTGCAGGCGGTCCACGATGTCCTGCAGGGGGCCGTTCAGGGCGGCGACGCTGCCGCGGGAGACCTCCACCGCCGGCAGGTCCAGGAACACGGAGGAGGCGACACCGAGCACGGCGTGGGCCTGGCGGGCCTCGGCCTCGATGGTGCGGGCGAGGCCGTCGGGGTAGTGCGGGGGGAGGTCGGCGCAGACGGTAGCGACGGTGACCTCCCACCCCTGCTCGGCGAGGCGGGCGATGGTGCCGCCGGCACCGAGGACCTCGTCGTCGGGGTGCGGGGCGATCACGAGGGCGGCGCGCGGGGTCATCGGGTTCTCTCCAGGGCGTGGACGGGGTCGCCGGCGCCCTGCAGCGCGCCGGTGGACTCCAGGGCGGTGGCGATGCGCTCGCAGACCTCGTCGATGTCGCGGGCGCTGCTGGCGGGGGAGCTCGGGACGACGAGGCAGCGGTCGAACAGGTCCTCTGCGCGTCCGGTGAGGGCGTGCTGCCCGGGAGCGTCCGTGGTCGCGGCGTACAGGGGCTGGGTGTGCAGAGGCGTGAACAGGGGGCGCGTCTCGATGCCGGCGCGGGCGAGGGTGCCGCCGAGGTGCGCGGCGAGCGACGCGGCGCTCTCCTCCCCCGCGGCCGCGGCCAGCGCGTCGTCGAGGACGAGGACCGTCATCCAGCAGTTGTCCTCGACCTCGGGGCGGCCGGTGTCTGTCGCTGATGCGGCCGACAGCCACCCGTCGTCCTCCCCGAGGATGGACAGGCCCGGAATGCTGCCGACGAGCCGCCGGTAGCGTTCGCGGTGGCCGCGCCGTGCGGCAAGGAACTCCTCCAGGCGCGCCAGCTGGGCGAGGCCGAGGGCGGCGAGGAGGTTCGACAAGCGGTAGTTGTACCCGAGGTCGACATGCAGATAGTGCGGTACCGGCTCGCGCGCCTGGGTGGCCAGATGCCGGACCCGGTCCGCGAGGTCCTCGTCGTCGGTGACGACGGCGCCACCGGAGGAGGTGGTGATGATCTTGTTGCCGTTGAAGGACAGGCCGGCGGCGCGGCCGTCGGATCCGGCGGGTCGGCCACCCCGCGCGGACCCGAGGGACTCGGCGGCATCCACCAGCAGCGTCGCACCGTGGCGGTCCGCGGCGACACCGATCCGCTCATGGTCGGCTATGCGGCCGTACACGTCGACCGGCATCACCGCGGCAGCGGGACGTCCCTGCTGCGCGAGGCGGTCGAGAGTGTCCTCCACCAGCCCGGGGTCCAGGCAGCCGTCCGAGCCGCAGTCCACCAGCAGCGGCTCCGCGCCGGTGTACCGGATGGCGTTGGCGGTGGCGACGAACGTCAGGGTGGGGCACAGCACCACGTCGCCCGAGCCCACGCCCGCTGCGAGCAGCTGCAGGTGCAGCGCCGCGGTGCCGCTGCTGACGGCGACGGCGCGGGCGCGGCCGGTGCGCTCAGCGAGGGCTTCCTCGAAGCGGCCGAGGTGGGGACCGACTGGGGCGACCCAGCCGCTGTCGAGCGCATCGCGGAGCGCATCCTGCTCGGCTCGCCCGGTGGTGGGGACGGCCAGGGGGATCCGGGTGGGGATCACGCGGTCTCCTGCAGCTCGGTCGGGGCCGTCGGGATCGTCTCCTCGGGGACCAGCAGTGAGCGGACCACCGCGAGCGGGGCGTCGATCGGCGGGAGGCCGCGCGGATCGACCGGCTCGCAGTGCACGTGGTGGAAGCGCCCGTCGGCGGAGGCATCGATCACCTCGGCGTCGGAGAACAGGTCCTCGTGGAGCTTCTCCCCGGTGCGCAGCCCCGTGTAGATGACGGAGAACTCCCGGTCGGCAAGGCGCGACATCTCCTGGGCGATATCGAGGATGCGCACCGGCTCCCCCATGTCCAGGACCAGTGTCTCGGTGGGTTCGCCGACGGCCAGCGCCGACAGCAGGAGTCCGCACGCGCCGGCGGTGCTCATCAGGTAGCGGGTGACGTCGGGGTGGGTGACGGTCAGGGGGCGGCCCGTGCGCAGCTGCTCGTAGAAGGTGGGGACGACGGATCCGCGGGACCCCAGCACATTGCCGAATCGCACGGACACGTACGCCCGTCCCGTGGTGGTGGCCGCGTGGGCGGTGATCCCCTCGGCGAGGCGCTTGGAGCGGCCGAGCACGCTGCAGGGGCTCGCGGCCTTGTCGGTGGAGACGTTCACCAGGTGCGGGACATCGTGCCGCATCGCCGCCTCGATGATGTTCCGGCTGCCGTGGACGTTGGTCATCCAGGCCTCGCGGGGGTGGGTCTGCAGCAGCGGCTGATGCTTCAGGGCCGCGGCGTGCAGGACCACCTCGGGGCGGTGGGTTGCGAAGACCTCCTCGACGGCATCGCGGTCGCGGATGTCGGCGAGCACCGTCTCCGGGGTGTTCAGCAGCGCGCTGCCGTACAGCGAGAGCTGCAGGGCGTGCAGTCCCGCCTCGTCGTGGTCGAGCATGATCAGCTGGGCGGGTCGCAGGCGGTGGACCTGCCGGGTGAGCTCGGAGCCGATCGAGCCGCCGGCGCCGGTGATGAGGACCCGACGCCCGGTGATCGCCGCGCGGGCGGCGCGGGATGGTTCGGGCGCGGGGCCGCAGCCGATCGCCTGCTCCAGCCGCGCGGTCATCTCCTCGTACGGGGGAAGGACGGTGGGGGTCACCGGGGGGCGTCGCCGACGCCAGGGAAGGGGGGACGTGGTGGACATGCGGGGGTCACCTGCTCTCATCGGGGTGGGAGACGGTGGTCTCCCGGTGTCGGGGCTGGGGGCGGGGGGACTGCGCGAGAACGGTGAGGACCGCGATGCCGATGCCGAGGATCAGACCGGCGGGGACCACCACCAGCGGGTCGGGGCGGGTGGCGGAGGTGGGGGCGGTGGCCTGTTGGATGTCCTCGGTGGTGAGCTCCATGGCGGGGGTGGAGCTCGCGACGATGTCCTCACCCAGGGCGGTGGTGGCGGCGGCAGCCAGCTCCTGGGCGTCCTCTGCGGAGCGTCCTTCCGCCTGCACCTCGACGATCGAGGAATCCGAGGCGGCGCTGTAGGTGATGCGGTCTTCGAGGTCCCCGCGGGCGAGGTCGGTGCCCGTCTGCTCGCGGATGCCGGCGTGGACGGCGTCAGAATCGCCGAGCTCGAGCATGGTGGCCATGCGCCGGCTCACGTAGTCCTGGCCGTCGATGGGTCCGCCGTCCGCGGTGGCGTCGGCGGTGATCAGGATCTTCGCCTGGGAGGTGTAGGTGGTGGGCAGGACCAGCAGGGCGAGGCCGGCCAGAACCCCGCCGATGATGGCGCCGGCGAGCAGGCGCTTCCAGTGCACTCGGATTCCGTCCCACAGTGATCGGGTGGTCATCATCGTTGTCCTTTGCGATGTCGGGGGTAGGGCGTGTGGCGGCGGGCTCCGGGACGGTGAATCCCGAGCCGGGCGTAGGCGCGCACGGAGTCGGCGCCGAGCCCGTCGATGTCGTGATGGGCGCGAACGTGCTCGGCGGCAGCGGCACCGAGCTCGCGCCGAGCGTCGGGGTCGGCGGCGAGGCGGTGCACGGCGGACTCCAGGTCCGCGGTGCTCTCCCGCAGCACGCCGGTGACACCGTCGCGGATCACGTCGGCCATACCGGTGGCGTGGTGGGCGGCGACGGGCACACCCATCGCCTGCGCCTCGAGGACGGCGACGGGCAGTCCCTCACCGGCGGTGGTGAACAGCAGCAGATCGGCGTCGGCGAGACGGTTGAGCAGCGCGTCGCGGTCGAGCCAGCCGGTGACCTCGACCGTGGGGCCGAGCAGGTCCCGCTCACCCTCACCGATCCAGGTGAAGCGGGCGGGAGCGAGCTGCGAGTCGGTATCGCGGGCGGTGTCCCAGGCTTCAGCGATCGACCGGAAGGCGGCCGGCCTTTTCTGGGCAGCGATACGACCGACGTGCACAATCGCGAGCACGTCCCCCCTCCCCGTCTCACGGGACGCATCGGTGCCGGTGCGGTGGCGGCGCAGCGCCTCGACCGGGACGCGGTTGGCGAGCACGACGGTGCGCGGGCGGGGCAGGGACTGCTGGGCGAGGTCCTCTTCCGTTGCGGAGACCAGCACCAGGCGGGGTCCGAGGAGGGTGCCGATCTGCTCGAGAGTGAGCAGGGCCCGGCGACGGACCGGGTCGAGGTCCGTGCGGTCGAAGGCAAAGCAGTGCGGGCTGTAGAGGGTGCGGCTGCGGGCCCCGGTGAGGACGGCGATGACCCGTCCGATAAGACCTGCCCGGGAGGAGTGCAAATGCACCACGGCGTCCCGCTCCCCTGCCAGGATCCGGGCCAGCTGCAGGGTGAGGGCTGGCA
>JAUNUA010000113.1:6352-7573 GCA_030538435.1 Brachybacterium sp. | reverse complement strand
CCGTTCGTCGGGGGCCCCTCGTAGGATGATCCGGTGACTGAATCCCTGGTGGTGCGCGGTGCGCGCGAGCACAATCTGCAGAACATCGACGTGGACATCCCGCGGGAGCGCCTGGTGGTGTTCTCCGGGCTCTCCGGGTCGGGTAAGTCGTCCCTGGCGTTCGACACCATCTTCGCCGAGGGGCAGCGCCGCTACGTTGAATCGCTGTCCGCGTACGCCCGGCAGTTCCTGGGGCAGATGGACAAGCCCTCCGTCGATTTCATCGAAGGGCTCTCCCCGGCGGTCTCCATCGACCAGAAGTCCACCAACCGCAACCCGCGCTCCACCGTCGGCACCATCACCGAGGTGTACGACTACCTGCGGCTGCTGTTCTCCCGCGCGGGCACCCAGCACTGCCCCGTCTGCGGGGAGGCCATCAGTTCGTCCTCACCCCAGCAGATCGTCGACGTGCTGCTCGCGCTCGAGGAGGGCACTCGCTTCCAGGTTCTCGCACCCGTGGTGCGCGGCCGTAAGGGGGAGCACGCGGACCTGCTGAGCTCGCTGCGCTCCCAGGGCTACGCCCGCGCCCGTGTCGACGGCACCGTCCGGCGCCTCGACGAGGACATCACGCTGGACAAGAAGTACAAGCACACCATCGAGGTGGTCGTGGACCGGCTCGCGGTGAAGCCGGATGCCCGCCGTCGCCTCACCGACTCCGTGGAAACAGCGCTGCGCCTCGCCGACGGACTGCTCATCGCGGACTTCGTCGACCGCGATGACGACGCCCCGGACCGCACCCGCCGCTTCTCCGAGAAGCGCGCCTGCCCCAACGACCACCCGCTGGCGATCGACGACATCGAGCCGCGATCCTTCTCCTTCAACGCCCCCTACGGCGCGTGCCCGGAGTGCACGGGTCTCGGGATGCGGCTCGAGGTGGATCCGGAGCTCGTCATCCCCGATGAGGACCTCACCCTGGCAGAGGGCGCCATCGCCCCGTGGACGATGGGCCACGCCGACCACCATCAGCAGGTGATGGTCGGACTCGCCGAGGAACTCTCCTTCTCGATGGACGTGCCGTGGCGGGCCCTACCGGAACGGGCCCGCGAGGCACTTCTGCACGGCAAGGATCACAAGGTCCACGTGCGCTACCGCAACCGCTTCGGCCGCGAGCGCACCTACTCGACCGGTTTCGAGGGCGTTTTCAACTACATCCTGCGCAAGCACAGCGAAACCGAATCCGAC
>JAUNUA010000113.1:0-6342 GCA_030538435.1 Brachybacterium sp. | reverse complement strand
AGGGTGTCATGCACTTCCTGGAGCGCCGCCACTCCGACACCGAGTCGGACTGGGCGAAGGAGCGCTACGAGCAGTTCATGCGCGAGGTGCCCTGCCCCGCCTGCCGCGGCACCCGTCTGCGCCCGGAGATCCTCGCCGTCACCGTCGGCGGGAAGTCCATCGCGCAGGTCTGTGAGATGTCGATCGCCGACGCTCAGGAGTTCCTGGGTTCTCTGCAGCTCGGCGTGCGGGAGGCGCAGATCGCCAACGAGGTCCTGCGGGAGATCCATGCCCGCCTCGGCTTCCTCCTGGACGTGGGACTGGACTACCTGAACCTCGGACGCGCCGCCGGCACCCTCTCCGGCGGGGAGGCGCAGCGCATCCGGCTCGCCACCCAGATCGGGTCGGGCCTGGTGGGCGTGCTGTATGTCCTGGACGAGCCGTCCATCGGCCTCCACCAGCGGGACAACGAGCGCCTGATCACGACCCTCACCCGCCTGCGCGACCTCGGGAACACCCTGATCGTCGTCGAGCACGACGAGGACACCCTGAACGCCGCCGACTGGGTGGTGGACATCGGTCCCCTGGCTGGGGAGCACGGCGGTCACGTCGTCCACTCCGGACCGGTCGCGGACCTGAAGGAGAACCCCCGCTCCCTCACCGGCCGCTACCTATCCGGGGAACTCAGCATCCCCGTACCGCCCGTGCGTCGGCCCGTGCAGAAGGGCCGCGTCGTCACCGTCACGGGCGCGCGGGAGAACAATCTGCGCGGCGTGGACGTGTCCTTCCCGCTCGGCACCTTCACCGCGATCACCGGTGTCTCCGGCTCCGGGAAGTCCACCCTCGTCAACGACATCCTCTACAAGGTCCTCGCCAAGGAGCTGAACCGGGCGCGGGTCGTCCCCGGCCGCCACAAGCGCGTCTCCGGGCTCGAGCACCTCGACAAAGTGGTGCACGTGGACCAGTCACCCATCGGCCGCACCCCCCGCTCCAACCCCGCCACCTACACCGGGGTGTGGGACCGCATCCGCACCCTGTTCGCACAGACCAACGAGGCGAAGGTCCGCGGGTACAAGGCCGGGCGCTTCTCCTTCAACGTCAAGGGCGGGCGCTGCGAGGCCTGCTCCGGCGACGGCACCATCAAGATCGAGATGAACTTCCTGCCGGACGTGTACGTCCAGTGCGAGGTCTGCCACGGCGCCCGGTACAACCGCGAGACCCTCGAGGTCCACTTCAAGGGCAAGAACGTCGCCGAGGTCCTCGACATGCCGATCGAGCAGGCCGTCGACTTCTTCGAAGCGGTCCCCGGCATCCACCGGCAGATGAAGACCCTGGTGGATGTCGGCCTCGGCTACGTGCGCCTCGGCCAGAGCGCCCCCACCCTGTCCGGTGGTGAGGCGCAGCGCGTGAAGCTCGCCTCCGAGCTCCACAAGCGCTCCGCCGGCCGCACCATCTACGTGCTGGACGAGCCCACCACGGGCCTCCACTTCGAGGACGTCCGCAAGCTCCTCGGCGTCCTCGACGGGCTCGTCGACAAGGGCAACACCGTGCTGGTGATCGAGCACAACCTCGACGTCATCAAGTCCGCGGACCACATCATCGACCTGGGCCCCGAGGGCGGCGCGGGCGGCGGCACCGTCGTCGCGACCGGTACCCCCGAGCAGGTCGCGGAGGTCCCCGACTCCCACACCGGGCGTTTCCTGCGCACCGCCCTCGGTCTCGATGTCCGCGAGGGGATCCCCGCGGGAGCGGCCTGAACCGATGGCCGATCCCGCGACCTACCGACCGGCCCCCGGGTCGATCCCCACCTCCCCGGGCGTCTACCGCTTCCTGGACGAGGACCGGCGGGTGATCTACGTCGGCAAGGCGAAGAGTCTGCGCTCGCGCCTGTCCAGCTACTTCCAGGACATCGCGGCGCTGCACCCCCGCACCCGGCGCATGGTCACCAGTGCCGCCGACGTCCAATGGACGGTGGTGGGCAGCGAGGTCGAGGCACTCACCCTCGAATACACCTGGATCAAGGAGTTCGATCCACGGTTCAACGTCAAGTTCCGCGACGACAAGTCCTACCCGTACCTCGCCGTGAGCATGGGGGAGGAGGTGCCGCGGGTCCAGGTCACCCGCCGGGCGCGCCGCCGGGGTGACGTGTACTTCGGCCCGTACACCCACGTCTGGGCGATCCGCGAGACCGTCGACCTGATGCTGCGGGTGTTCCCCGTGCGCACCTGCTCCGCCGGGGTGTACCGCCGCGCCGAACGCTCCGGACGTCCCTGCCTGCTCGGCTTCATCGACAAGTGCGCGGCGCCGTGCGTCGGCCGGATCGGCATCGCCGAGCATCGCGACCTCGCCGAACAGTTCTGCGACTTCATGGCCGGGAACACCGGGAAGTACACGGCGGACATCGAGCGGCGCATGCGCGAGGCCGCCGCCGCCATGGACTACGAGGCCGCCGCGCGGTTCCGCGACGACCTCGAGGCACTGCGGAAGGTGATGGAGAAGAACTCCGTCGTGCTGTCCGATGACACCGACGCCGACGTCCTCGCCATCGCCCAGGACGACCTCGAGGCCGCCGTGCAGGTGTTCCACGTCCGCGGCGGCCGCATCCGCGGACAGCGCGGCTGGACCGCGGAGATTCTCGACGACTCCACCACCGCGGACCTCGTCGAGCGCGCCATCGCCACCCTGTACGCCGACGGCGCCGGGGACGCCGCGCCCCGCGAGGTGCTCGTCCCGGAGCTGCCCGCGAACGTCGACCAGGTGCGGGAACTGCTCGGGCCCCGCAGCGACGTGCGCGTCCCCCGCCGCGGGGAGAAGAAGGACCTGCTCGGGACGGTCGCCGACAACGCCGCCGAGGCGCTGCGCGTCCACCGCCTGAAACGCACCGGGGACCTCACCGCACGCACCAAAGCCCTCGAGGACCTGGGGGAAGCGCTCGACCTCGACGAGCCGCCTCTGCGGATCGAGTGCTTCGACATCTCCCACTCCCATGGCACCCACGTCGTCGGGTCCATGGTGGTGTTCGAGGACGGACTGCCCCGCAAGGGCGAGTACCGCCGCTACTCGGTGCGGGGCGAGGCCGCCCGCGATGACACCGCCTCCATGCACGACGTGATCCGTCGGCGCCTCCACCGCCACCTGAACCCCCCGGAGAAGGACCCCGAGGACGAGGACGCCCGCCGCTTCGCCTACCCGCCGTCCCTGATCCTGGTCGACGGCGGACCCGCGCAGGTCGCCGCCGCGCAGCGGGCCTTCGACGACCTGGGCGTCACTGACATCGCCCTGGCGGGCATCGCCAAGCGACTGGAGGAGATCTGGCTGCCGGGGGAGGAGTACCCGGTGATCCTGCCCCGCACCAGCGAGGCGCTGTTCCTCGTGCAGCGCCTGCGGGACGAGGCCCACCGCTTCGCGATCACCTACCACCGCTCCAAACGGGGCCGCGCCATGCAGGAGAGCGCCCTGGACGAGGTGCCCGGCCTCGGCCCGGCCCGCCGTCGCGCCCTGCTGGAGCGGTTCGTGACGGTCTCCCGCCTGCGGGAGGCGAGCGAGGAGGATCTGCAGGAGGTGCCGGGCATCGGGCCTGCCCTCGCGAGCCAGATCCTCGGCACGCTACGATCCGAGGACCCCGGGGGCCCCGATGACCCCGGCAGCGCAGAGGACTCCCGGACCGTGGACGTGGCCGTCGACATGACCACCGGCGAGATCATCGAACGCTGACCGGCGGCCGTGCCTCGCCGGACCGGGAGGCAGAGCGCCCGGAGGACTAGGCGCAGCGCGTGACGACTGCAGAAAGGGACATGCCCACCGTGAGCACCACCGAGGAGATCGTCACCGAGCAGGTCGACGCCGCCCCCGGCGAGATCGTCATCATCACCGGCCTCGCCGGTGCCGGGCGCGAGACCGCGGCGCACGCCCTGGAGGACCTGGGCTGGTACGTCGTCTACAACATCGCACCGCAGCTCATCCCCACCCTGTACGAGCTGCAGACCCAGGCGGAAGGCCGGGACCCGCGGTTCGCGGTCGTCGTCGATCCCCGCTCCGGCCCCTTCTTCTCCGCCCTCTCCGACGTGGTGGAGGACCTCCGCCGCGCGGAACTGCGTCCCCGCCTGGTGTTCCTCACCGCCGACGAAGCGACCCTGGTGCGCCGCTTCGACTCGGTGCGCCGCCCCCACCCGCTGCAGGGTGAGGAAGGCGTCCTGGAGGGCATCCGCCGTGAACGCGAGATGCTCGCCCCCTACCGGCGCCTCGCCGACGTCGTCATCGACACCAGCGCCCTGAACGTCCACGAACTCACCATGAAGATGCGCACCACCTTCGGGTCCTCCTCGGACCAGGCGCTGACGGTGAACGTGATGAGCTTCGGCTTCAAGTACGGCATCCCCATCGAGGCCGACCATGTCAGCGACGTGCGCTTCATCCCCAATCCCTACTGGGTGCCGGAGCTGCGCGCCCAGCGCGGCGTGGACGCCGAGGTCGCCGAGTTCGTGCTCGGGGACCCCAACGCCGCCGAGTTCGTGGACCGCTACCTGGAGATGATCAGCCCCGTGCTGCGCGGCTACTCCAAGGAGAACAAGCACTTCACCACCCTCGCCATCGGCTGCACCGGCGGGAAGCACCGCTCGGTCGCCGTCGCCGAGCGGATCGGCGAACAGCTGCGCAGCACCGGCCGCGCAGTCCGGGTGCGCCACCGAGACCTGGGGCGCGAATGAGCATCGTCCCGCGACCCCAGGACATCCGCACCGCCGAGCGGCGCCACCACGCGACGCACGGCACCGGCCGCGGACCCGCGGTCGTCGCCCTCGGTGGTGGTCACGGCCTCGCGGCGAACCTGCGGGCCCTGCGCCACCTCACCGACCGCATCACCGCGGTCGTCACCGTCGCCGACAACGGCGGCTCCTCCGGACGCATCCGCCACGAGATGCCGGTGCTGCCACCAGGTGATCTGCGCATGGCGCTCTCCGCGCTGTGCGAGGACTCCGACTGGGGGTCGATCTGGCGGGATGTCGTCCAGCATCGCTTCACCACCAGCGGGGAGCTCGACGGCCACGCCCTGGGGAACCTGCTCATCGTCACCCTCTGGCAGATCCTGCAGGACCCCGTCGCGGGTCTCGACCAGGTGGGCTCACTGCTGGGTGTCCGCGGCCGGGTGCTGCCGATGGCGCTGGAGCCGCTGGACATCGAGGCGCAGGTCCACGGCGCCGACGGCGAGCCCCGGCTGATCCGCGGGCAAGCGGAGGTCGCAACCGCCGGGGGCCGCGTGGACAGCGTGCGCCTGATCCCCGCGCGACCCGCCGTCCCCCCCGAGGTGCTCGAGGCGATCGACGCTGCGGACTGGGTGATCATCGGCCCCGGATCCTGGTACACCTCCGTCCTGCCCCACCTGATGATCCCGGAGATCGCGGACGTCCTGCGCGACACCTCCGCCCGGCGCTGCATCACCATGAACCTGGAGACCGGACGCGACGAGACCACCGACATGGGGGCCTCCGATCTGCTGCGGGTGCTGCTCGAGCACGCCCCCGACACCCGGTTCGATGCGCTCATCGCCGACCCCACCTGCCTGGAGGATTCCGTCGAACTCGCCCAGTACGCGGCCGGCCGCTCCATCCCCACGGTCCTGCGTCAGGTGTCTGAGCGGCGCGGGGTGCCACGGCACGACTCGGTGCGACTCGCGGCCGCCTACCGCGACGTGTTCGACGGCGCCATCGGCGACGTCAACCGCTGAGGCGGCAGGTAGGCTCCTTACGGCCCGACCCCGTCACCGTCCTCGTATCCGCCCTGTCCGAGCACCCGCCCACCCCCGGAAGGCCCCTCCTATGGCATTGACGCGCGATGTGAAGGAAGAGCTCGCCCGCATCGAGGTGACGCGCACCGCGACCCGCAAGGCGGAGACCGCGGCGATGCTCCGCTTCGCGGGCGGCCTGCACCTGGTCTCCGGGCGCGTCGTCATCGAGGCCGAGCTCGACACCGCTGCCGCAGCCCGCCGTCTGCGCGCGACCGTGCAGGAGATCTACGGGCACACCAGCGAGATCACGGTGCTCTCCCCCTCGGGGATCCGGCGCACCACCCGCTACATCCTGCGCGTGCAGGGCGACGGTGGCGTCCTCGCCAAGCAGACCGGTCTGCTGGACGCCCGCGGGCGCCCGGTGCGGGGGATGCCCCCGGCGGTCGTCGGCGGCGCCCTCGAGGACGCCAAGGCCGCCTGGCGCGGCGCGTTCCTCGCCCACGGCTCCCTCACCGAGCCCGGCCGCTCCTCCTCTCTGGAGGTGACCTGCCCGGGCCCGGAGGCCGCCCTCGCCCTCGTCGGCGCCGCGCGACGTCTCGAACTCTCCGTCAAGGCGCGGGAGGTGCGCGGCGTGGACCGTG
>JAUNUA010000112.1 GCA_030538435.1 Brachybacterium sp. | reverse complement strand
CCCGCATCGCATCCGCGTGACACTTTCTGTCGCTTTACCCGCCCTCGCCCTAGCCGCGTGACGGTTCCGGCCGCATCTGTTGACGTGATGCGGCGTGAAGCGTCACCACGATGCTCCGGCGACAGGCACCGGGGGTGGATCAGTCGCGCGGCTCCGGCTCTGCGGAGCGGCCATAGCTGCGCCGGGGGTCGCGGATCCCGGCGGCGCCGGAATCGGTGTCCTCACCGGTGGGTCGCGGGGCCGGCTGCGCGGACTGTCCGTAGCTGGGTCGAGCCGGTACGGGGGGGGAGGTCGCGTCCTGGTCGTTGCCGGCTGGACGCCCGCCCCCGGTGCCGAGGGACCCTGCCCCGGGCGCCGGCAGCGAGGCGCCGTGCTCGGCGAGGACACGGCGCGCCTCGTCGGCGTGCTTGTGCTCGACCATCAGCTCGTACTGCATGGGGACGGTGGCGACCATCGAGGTGAAGTCCCGCTTCCCCCCGGTCATCGCGTAGCCGATCAGCGCCCACACGGTGAAGAACACCGCGCCCATCACCACGGAGGTGAGGATCGTCGCCCACGGCTGCGGTGTGAACAGGGAGAACAGCACCCCGATGAACAGTCCGATCCAGACACCGCTGAGCACTCCCTGCAGCAGCACCCGGCCCCAGGTCTTGCGCCCGGTGACCCGCTCGACCAGCTTCAGGTCGGTCCCCACGATCATGGTGTGCTGCACCGGGAACGTCGCATCGGCGAGCGCATCCACGACCGACTGCACCTCCTCGTAGGTGGTGTACGTTCCCAGGGACCGGGGGTACTCGAGGTCGTAGTGCCGCATGCGCAGCGGGGAGTTCGCGGGAGTGCTCATACGGGCAGGGTAGTCGCCGATCCCGGATGTCCTCCGGGAGAACCCCGCATGGTGGCAGGATGACCCCGTGCCCGACAGATGAGACACGGCGCGGATGTCACGGTGTGACGGCGTGTGACTGATCTAAGCTGAGCGCGACGCCGACAGACGCTCACCGAAGAGCGTTCGTGGCTGTCGGTTATCCCCTCCCGGAGCCGCTTCAAGGATGAAAGAAGGAACCATGGGACGTCAGGACGAAAGCACCACCCCGGAGAGCGGCGAGTCCGCCGCGATCTCCCCGATCACACCGGCGGAGCGGCTCGGCGCGAGCCGTCGGCGCTTCCTCGCCCTCGCGGGCGCAGGCACGGGCGCCGCAGCCCTGGCTGCCTGCGCCACCGGCGGTGGCGGCAACGGAGAGGAGGGCGATGCCGGTGTCGCCGCCGGCGAGGGGGAGCAGTCCGACGACAATCCCTTCGGCGTCGACGAGTCCGCAGCCGTGGACGTCGTCATCTTCAACGGCGGCTACGGCGACCAGTACGCCAAGGACGCCGGGGATATGTACCAGGAGATGTACCCCGACGCCGATGTCCAGGTGTCCTCCACCGTGAACATCCAGCCGGACCTGCAGCCCCGCTTCATCGGCGGTGACCCGCCGGACCTCTTCGACAACTCCGGCGCCCAGTCGATGAACGCCAGCGCGCTGATCACCGAGGGCTCGCTCTCCGAGATCGACCAACTGCTGGACGCCCCCTCGATCGACGGCGGTACCGTCGGCGAGTCCCTGCTGCCCGGCGCCACCGATGCCGGCACCTACTCCGGACGCCTGTACGCGCTGAACTACGTGTACACCGTGTATGCCCTGTGGTTCTCCCAGAAGCAGTTCGACGACGAGGGCTGGTCCGTCCCCACCACCTGGGAGGAGCTGATGGCCCTCGGCGAGGAGGCCGCGTCGATGGACACGGCCCTGTTCGCCTGGGGTGGGCAGAACGCCTCGAACTACTACCAGACCTTCGCGCTGGAGATGGCGATCAAGCAGGGCGGTGCCGAGGTCGGCAAGAACCTGGACCGTCTGGAGCCCGACGCCTTCGAGCAGGACGCGATCGTGCAGGCGTACGACGCGATCCAGGAGGCCGTCGACGCCGGGTACTTCCTCTCCGGTGGTGCGGGCATCACCCACACCGAGGCGCAGAGCGAATGGGTCACGGGCTCCGCGGTCATGTACCCCTCCGGTTCGTGGATCGAGAACGAGCAGCGCGGCATCACCCCGGACGACTACGAGATGACCGGCGCCCCGGTGCCGCTGCTCGGCTCTGACGCCCAGATGCCGCTGGAGGCGATCCACGGCACCGCCGGCGAGCCGTTCTTCGTCCCCTCCGACGCCGCGAACGGCGCCGGGGGCCTGGAGTTCCTGCGCATCATGCTCTCCAAGGAGCAGGCACAGAACTTCTCGGAGCTGACCAGCTCGCCCACCGTCGTCGCCGACACCATTCCCGAGGACGCCTTCGGGTCCACGGCGCTCGCCTCGGTCAACCAGATGATCAACGATGCGGGCGAGAACACCTTCACCTTCAACTTCGTCGACTGGTACGGCTTCGGCCCGCAGACCGTCACCCAGTGGACCGAGTTCCTCTCCGGTGACATCTCCGCGGAGCAGCTGCGCGAGCAGCAGCAGGCGATGATCGACGAGGTCCGGGAGGATGACAGCGTCGAGAAGTTCGACGTCGAGTGATGGCGATAGCACCCACCGCGGCGCCTGCGGGGACACCAGCTCCCCGTGGGCGCCGCGCCCGCTTCACCCCGCAGCGCGCCCTGTTCTTCCTGCTGTTCCTGGGCGTGCCGCTGACGGTGTACATCGTGTTCGTCGTCTCCCCGTTCCTGCAGGCCTTCTACTACTCGATGACGGACTGGCGCGGTCTCGCGCGCGCCCCGCAGTTCATCGGCTTCGACAACTACACGCGCCTGTTCAATGACCCGGTCTTCCGCCGGGCCGTGCTGAACAACATGATCTACATGATCGTGCTGCCCACGGTGACGATCTCACTCGCCTTCGCGCTCGCGATCCTGGTGACCATCGGGGGCAACAGCAGGGGACAGGTCCGCGGCATCTCCGGCGCGAACATCTACCGGGTCGTCAGCTTCTTCCCGTACGTGATCCCCGCGGTCGTCGTCGGCATCCTGTTCGCCTTCATCTACTCCCCGAACGGCGGCCTGCTGAACGGGATGCTGAACCTGCTGGCGACGCCGCTGAACGCGGTGGGGATGGACATCCCCACCATCAACACCGGGTGGCTCGGCAGCCGCGACTGGGCGCGCTGGGCGATCATGGCAGCGGTGATCTGGAGCCTGGTCGGCTTCTACATGGTCCTGTTCGTCGCGGCGATCAAGGCCGTCCCCGCCGAGGTCGTCGAGGCCGCACGCCTGGATGGGGCGGGCCGCTTCCGCCTCTCCGTCCAGGTCGTCCTGCCGATGATCCGCGAGAACGTCTCCACGGCGCTGGTCTACATGGGGATCCTGGCGCTGGACATGTTCGTCTACATCCGGGTGATGACGCCCTCGGGGGGCACGGGCAAGAGCACCGAGGTGGTCTCCCGGTACCTGTACGAAACCGCGTTCAGCCAGTCCCGCTTCGGCCTCGCCTCCGCGATGGGCGTGGTGATGGCCCTGATCACCATGCTGATGGCCGTCCTGGTCATCTTCGGGTTCCGCCGGGGAGGCAACACATGAGCACCCGCACCGACAACGCCCCCGCCGCCCCCGAGGACTCCGGGACCGCCCGAACGATGACCCCGCGCCACCGCGACAGCAGCCGCGGCGACCGGGCATTCACCCTGGTCGCCCACGTGGTGCTGACGGCATGGGCGCTGATCGTGATCCTGCCGCTGATCTGGACTGTGTTCAGCTCGTTCAAGGACTCCCGGGGCATCCTCACCTCCCCGTTCGCGCTGCCCGAGCAGTGGAACTTCGACAACTTCGTGCGGGCGTGGCAGGAAGCGGGCATCGGCCGCTACTTCCTGAACACCGTGATCGTGGTGGGCGGCGCACTGGCCCTGGTGATGCTGCTGGGTGCGATGTGCTCCTACGTGCTGGCCCGCTACGAGTTCCCCGGCCGGCGCATCATCTACTACGCCATGATCGCCGGTCTCACCTTCCCGCTGTTCCTCGCGGTGGTGCCGCTGTTCTTCATCCTGCAGGCGATGGGGCTCCAGGGGACGTACATCGGGCTGATCCTCAGCTACGTCGGCTTCGCGCTGCCCTTCACCGTGTTCTTCCTGTACGCCTTCTTCCGCCAGCTGCCGGAGGAGATCGCGGAGGCCGCGGCGATCGACGGGGCGGGGGACTTCCGCACGTTCTTCCAGGTGATGGTGCCGATGGCCGCGCCGGGACTCGCGAGCGTCACCATCTTCAACTTCCTGGGGCTGTGGAACCAGTTCCTGCTCCCGGTGGTGCTGAACACGAATCGCGACCGGTACGTCCTCGCCCAGGGCCTGGTGAACATGCAGGCCCAGCAGGGGTATCAGACCGACTGGGGAGCGATGTTCGCCTCGGTCACCATCACTATCCTGCCGGTGCTGGTCGTCTACGTCGTCTTCCAGCGCCAGCTGCAGGGCGGGATCGGACCGGGCACCGACAAGTGAGCCGCCGCGTGAACCGCCGCGGGATCGGACGGGGCGCCGCCACGTGAACCGCTGCGTGAACGGACCGGGCACCGACACGTGAACGGCCACGAGAACGAACCGGGCGCCGACACGTGAACGGCCCGGCGGTGGCCCGGGCAGCACGACGCCGTCGGATGTGAGGGGGCGCACCCGGCCTCCCCTTGGCGCATGGCCGAGCCCGTGGCAGACTATTGGAGTTGTCTGTGCGGGCCGACATGCCCGGTTCCGTTCTCCGCACCAGGATGTTCACCACCTGCGGCGGCGAATGATCACCGGATGAGGCCCGTCCCGAGGATGCGAACGGCGCACACCAGCTGCCGATAGCGCATCGTTCGAGGGTCCAGCACGGACTCCAGATGGTTGCGGCCGGGTGCCGCGGGCCGTCGCGCCCTCCCAGGAGCGCGACACGCCCGTCCTCGGGGACCGGAGCCACCTGGTCACATGTTAGCTGCGTTGGTGAAGAGAGAGAGTCGAACAACGCTATGGCGGGACAGAAGATCCGCATCCGGCTCAAGTCGTACGACCACGAGGTGATCGACAGCTCGGCGCGCAAGATCGTCGACACGGTGACCCGTGCAGGTGCGACCGTCGTGGGCCCGGTGCCACTGCCGACCGAGAAGAACGTGTTCTGCGTCATCCGGTCGCCCCACAAGTACAAGGACTCGCGCGAGCACTTCGAGATGCGCACGCACAAGCGTCTGATCGACATCGTCGATCCCACGCCCAAGGCCGTGGATTCGCTGATGCGCCTCGACCTGCCCGCGGACGTCAACATCGAGATCAAGCTCTGAGGTAGTCGGACATGAGCAACGAACTGACAGGGCAGGCTGCGCGCGCCGTCACCGGTGTGCTCGGCACCAAAGTCGGCATGACCCAGGTGTGGGACGAGAACGGCAAGCTCGTTCCCGTCACCGTCGTCCAGGCCGGACCGTGTGTCGTCACCCAGGTGCGCGCCACCGAGACCGACGGCTACGACGCGGTGCAGATCGGCTACGGCCAGATCGACCCCCGCAAGGTCACCAAGCCGCTGAAGGGCCACTTCGAGAAGGCCGGCGTGACCCCGCGCCGCCACCTGGTCGAGCTGCGCACCTCCGATGCGGCCGACTACTCCGTCGGCCAGGAGATCGACGCCTCGGTCTTCGAGGCCGGCCAGAAGGTCGACGTCGTCGGCACCACCAAGGGCAAGGGCACCGCGGGCGTCATGAAGCGCCACGGGTTCGCCGGTGTCGGCGCCTCCCACGGCGCCCACCGCAACCACCGCAAGGCCGGCTCCATCGGTGGCGCCGCCACCCCCGGACGCGTGTTCAAGGGCCTGCGCATGGCAGGCCGCATGGGCAATGTCCGCGCCAGCGTCCAGAACCTGACCGTCCACGCGGTCGATGCTGAGAAGGGCCTCGTGCTCGTCAAGGGCGCCGTTCCCGGCCCCAAGGGCGGTCTCGTGCTGGTCCGCTCGGCAGCCAAGAGCCCCGCGAAGGAGGCCTGACACGATGGCAGCGAACCTGACCGTCGACGTGCTCGACCCCGCCGGCAAGAAGTCCGGCACGGCTGAGCTCCCCGCGTCGATCTTCGACGTCCAGACCAACGTCCCCCTCATCCACCAGGTGGTCGTCGCCCAGCAGGCGGCTGCCCGCCAGGGCACCCACAAGACGAAGACCCGAGCCGAGGTCTCCGGCGGCGGCCGCAAGCCGTGGCGCCAGAAGGGCACCGGTCGCGCTCGCCAGGGTTCGATCCGTGCACCCCAGTGGGCCGGAGGCGGCATCGTCCACGGGCCCGTCCCGCGCGACTACAGCCAGCGCACCCCGAAGAAGATGAAGGCCGCCGCCCTGCGCGGAGCCCTCTCGGACCGGGCGCGCAACGGCCGTATCCACGTGGTCAGCGCCCTGCTCGACGGCGACGCCCCGTCGACCAAGGCTGTGCGCCTCACCCTGAAGGCCGTCTCCGAGCGCCGCCACCTGCTGGTGGTCGTGCGCCGCGGCGACGAGCTGGGTGCGCTCAGCGCCCGCAACCTGCCGAACGCCCACGTCCTGTTCGCCGACCAGCTGAACACCTACGACGTGATGCGCAGCGACGACGTCGTGTTCACCTCCGGTGCACTCGAGGACTTCGTCGCAGCGGCGACCCTGTCCCTGCCCACCTCGTCCTTCGCCGAGGCGCGGGCCGCCAAGGAGGAGTCGAAGTGACCGCTCTGCACAAGGATCCGCGCGACATCGTGCTGAAGCCCGTGGTCTCCGAGAAGAGCTACGGCCTGATGGACGAGGGCAAGTACACCTTCGAGGTGGACTCCCGCGCGAACAAGACCGAGATCAAGATCGCGATCGAGAAGATCTTCGACGTGAAGGTCGCCTCGGTGAACACCATCAACCGACAGGGCAAGGCGCGTCGCACGCGCTTCGGCATCGGGCGGCGCAAGGACACCAAGCGCGCGATCGTCACCCTCGTCGACGGAAGCATCGACATCTTCGGGGGATCGGTCGCCTGACGGCGGCCGAGCTGACGAGGATCACGAGAGAGTCTGAGGAAACCCACCATGGGAATTCGCAAGCACAAGCCGACCACGCCGGGCCGCCGCGGCTCGAGCGTCGCCGACTTCGTCGAGATCACCCGCTCCGAGCCGGAGAAGTCGCTGGTCCGTCCGCTGACCAAGTCCGGTGGCCGCAACAGCAACGGGCGCATCACCTCCCGTCACCGCGGTGGCGGCCACAAGCGTGCCTACCGCGTCATCGACTTCCGTCGCCACGACAAGGACGGCATGCGGGCCAAGGTCGCTCACATCGAGTACGACCCCAACCGCACCGCGCGCATCGCGCTGCTGCACTACGAGGACGGCGAGAAGCGCTACATCCTCGCCCCGGCGCGCCTGCGCCAGGGCGCATGGATTGAGAACGGCCCGAACGCCGACATCAAGCCCGGCAACAACCTGCCCCTGCGGAACATCCCGCTGGGTACGGTCGTCCACGCCATCGAGCTGCGACCCGGTGGCGGTGCCAAGATCGCCCGCTCCGCCGGCGCCTCGGTGCAGCTGGTCGCCAAGGAGGGTCGCTTCGCTCAGCTGCGCATGCCCTCCGGGGAGATCCGCAACGTCGATGCTCGCTGCCGCGCCACCATCGGCGAGGTCGGCAACGCCGAGCAGTCCAACATCAACTGGGGCAAGGCCGGCCGCATGCGCTGGAAGGGC
>JAUNUA010000111.1 GCA_030538435.1 Brachybacterium sp. | reverse complement strand
AGGTGCGTTGTCATGTCAATCAATCCTTCCGTAGGCAATGATGTGTTCTGCGGTGGGATGTGGGCAGGTCGGGGCGTGCACGTCGGTGTGTAGCGCCAGGGTGAGTGTGTAGTGGCGGGCGCAGTAGACCTGGGCGCCGGGCTGGTCGCCGACTGCTGCCTGCGGAAATTTGATCGAGTGGGTCGGCGACCTGGTGCAGACCGACTCGTTCCAGGCGCATCCTCGCGGGGCGCCGTCGCCGTACAAAGCTTCGTCGTCGAGGATGTCCCCGGATCGGGTATCGGCTCTCATCGCTGGTTCGTCTCCTCCTGGCGGTCCCCTTCCTCGGCTTCTCGTATCCTGTGCTCGGCGATCCGAATTCCCTCGTTCAGCTCGTCCTCGGTGAGCGCCACCTGCTCGTCCAGGAATCGCCCCCAATGACGTTCGTACATGTCACGCAGGTACAGCTGCCGGGCGCGACTCTCCGCGCCGTGAACGCTCAGCTCGACAGTCGCCCCGTCGTCATCGATGGCGACGGCCAGTGTGCTCTCGAGCAGCGGCAGAGGAACCACGCACGCGGTCCCGACTACGTGGAGGAGTATCCACGGCGGTGAGGCATCCGCTGCCGGTCGGGTGAGCGGCGGCAGCTCATCGTTGTCCTTGTGGAGGACTGTGCACCCCATACTGCTGACGATCTCGCGGCCCTCCGTGTGCATCCGGACTCTGGGCTGCACCGGTGTGTGCGACCGGCCGGGCCGGAAAAACTGCTCCGGCGTGAGATCCGGGGAGATCTTTACCGGTTCCCAGTTGCTGATCTCTCCGTTATCCATGTGTACGGCCATGCTGCCGCGATGGGCGTTACGGTTCGGTAGCAGAGGCCATTCACCCATGGGCAGGACGGTGGCCTCCACCTGGGTTGCGGTGAGGTGCTCGTCCAGCCAGGCCTGCACGCCGTACACGGATCGGAGGTCCTGGGTCGCAATCTCGTGGTACTCGTAAGCGACGATGTTGTGCTCGATGCGCCACAGCATGGACTCTTGAGATGTCCGATCCCATGGCGCGTCCATGGGGCGCCCGGTTGGGACGGTGAGGCGGGCGAAGTGGTCGAACCAGAGCTGGGCACTGCCAAAGCTCTCCGCGAGCGTCTTGCGGTACGGGTGGGGAAAGGTGGCTGGCTCACCGTCTAGGCTGCACGTCATGTCGTCCCCCGTACCGCGGAGAGAAACGCGACGGTGCTGTCCCTCCAGCCGCAGCGCGGCGTGCCACTCGCCGTTCATCCACGAGAAATCCTCCGGGGCTAGCTGGGCGTTGTATATCGGGGGATAGCCGGCGAGTAGATCAGCGAATGCGGGATTCTCTTCGACCTGCGGGTCAGCATTGTTCTCTGCCATTGATCACAGCTCCTGCCCTCGCACTCATCGGTTCAGCCATCCGGCTGTATACCGATCATGCACGGGCGGGAAGCTACGTGGAGGGCTGAGGGGGCAGATCGTCTGCACGGACTGGTCCGGAAGCGTCCGCGGACGTCCGGAAACATCGTGGAATAGCAGGTCACTGCCGCATGTTGGCACGCATCTGATCTCCGATAGCCCGGGGGAGCTCGGTCGCTCGGGCCTCGGGCGGGGAAAGCGACCGCGACCCCGCGAGAACTACAGGTACCAGCGCGGTAGCGATCAGACCAGACAGGAGCTTGTCCGGAATCGAGGCGGTAAGATTTCGGCCGGCATAGGTGATCCACGACTGACCGTCTGCGCTGAACAGCGCACCCCCGAGAAGTCCCACAGAATGCCCTGCGAATCCCTCGAAGTGAATGACCAATACCGGTGTCGCCACCGCGGAGCAGGCAATGCCGCAGGCGATGTGCAGGAGGATCTGCCGCACCGGCGAATTGGCCGCGTGCAGAACTCGCCACCCGTATCCCCAGACGAGGGCGCCAGTGACGCTCACACCGGTGAACAGCAGCGAAGTCGGCGGGTAGAACACCAAAGCGGCACCGTGCGTTGCGAGGGCCACGGCGACCCCCCACCACGGTCCGAAAGCTATGGCAGCCAGGGCGACACCGACCATGTCCAAGAACAGCGGCATCCCGGTGTGGTGCATCGCGATGATGCCTAGCATGTTCAGGGCAACGCAACAGGCGAGCCGAGGCACGATCGCCAGCGACGTGCGTTCAGCGTCCTCCGGCACCCCGGAGAGCGCCGGAATATCCGGCGGCAACGGGGCAGGGCTCGAGGGCTCGGGTGGCACCGAGAGCGGCTCACTCTCTGACAGAGAGGGGGTGCGCCGTTGTCGCTCGTGCTGAACGCGGATGGCAGCGCAGCGATCCCTCCATTCGGCCGGATCTTCCGCCCCGAGGGCCATCGCGATGTCCGCGACCAGCTGCGCGTTCATTCTGGATCGGCCCGGAGAGAATGCGTCGTACACCGTGCTGCGTGAGGGTCGGCCCTGGCTTGACGTTCCGGTGCGTGCGGCGCGAAGCCGCCCGATCCGCACACAGATGTCGCGATACGAGGGTGACCCCGCTGCGTGCCGCAAGGTCTGGAGATCCGCCGCTACCCCGTCGAACGAGTCGGTATGCGACGCGGATCCCATGGCGGGACTCGGGGACGGAATATCGGTCTGCGCCGTCGGGGGTGCCGGCAGAGCTGAGGAGTCGAGGGAACCTGGCTGTTCCGCGTCCCGAGCAGACGGACCGTGAGATCTCGTGGACATGGGAGAACTCCTCGCGCTGGGAAACTCACCGGACCCGGCAGCGGATGTCGACGTCGGCACCGCGCAACCAGGATGCACCTCTCCGATCGCCCACCATAGCGCCACGCCACTGCAGCCCGCGGGGACATCCGTCCCCCGGTCGGAGAGGTGCAAAGGGTGCCTTGCCGGAGCCGTCCTAGGCCCGCCGGCCGACGGGCAGCTCCTCCCCGTCACGGGCAGTCAGCACGACGGGCTCCCCGGCAGTGATGTACAGGGTGTGCTCGGCGTGTGCACCGCGGGAGCCGTCGACTGTTTCCACGGTCCATCCGTCGCGCTCGGTGATCTCCAGCTCCGCGGTGGTCGGGGAGAGGAACGGCTCGACGGTGATCACCATGCCCTCGAGAAGCGGCGCGCCGCCCCCGGGGGTGCCGTGGTTCGGTACGAAGGGCTGCTCGTGCATGGTGCGCCCCACGCCGTGCCCGCCGAACTGGTGGTTGATCGCGTAGCCGAGCTGGTCGGCGCGAGAGGACACCGCCGCGCCGATATCGCCGACGGTGCTGCCCGCGCGGGCCTGAGCAATGCCCGCCCACATGACGTCCTCGGTGTCGCGGATCAGGCGCTCGTCCTCCGGTCGGGCGTCCCCGACGACCACCGAGACCGAGGAGTCAGCGACCCAGCCGTCGAGGGAGACCGCAAAGTCCATGGAGATCAGGTCCCCGTCCACGAGGACGCGGTCGTAGGGGCGGCCGTGCAGCACCGCCTCGTTGACGCTCGTGCAGATGACCTTCCCGAAGGGGTAGGCCCCGAACCGCGGGTGGTAGTCGATGTAGCAGCTGCTCGCACCCACCTCGTCGATCATCGCGTGCGCGGCGGCGTCGATGTCCAGGAGGTTCCAGCCCACATCGACCTGCGCAGCCAACGTCGCGAGGACGTCCGCGACGAAGCGTCCCGCGGGGGTGATGTCTGCGAGCGCGGGCCGTTCGGTCCGCGGAGGGCGCGGGCGGCGGAGGATCATGACGGCAGTCGGTCCAGGGCCGGCGCCTGCGCCGTGTCCTGAACCGGATCGCCCCGCCCGTCGTCGGCCGGGACGTCCCAGGTCCACAGCGTCGTCAGCAGCCAGGTGACGGCGGCAGTGAAGATCGCGGCGCCCGCGAGGTGGATACCCACCAGCAGCTCGGGCAGTCCCGTGAAGTACTGGATGTAGCCGATTCCCGCCTGCAGGGCGGTGATGACCACCAGGGTCCACGCTGCGCGGCGGGCGTGGCCGCGCGCAGCCACCAGGTGGAGGGCGATGAGGATGCCGATCAGGAGCCCGCAGAACAGCATCACCGAGTCCGCGTGCAGCCAGGACACCATCCGGGGATCGAGCGGGAGTCGCACGGGGTGCTCCGCGTCCCCGGAGTGGGGGCCGGACCCCGTGACGATCACCCCGAGGGTCAGGACCACCGCCGCGGAGGCGGCGAGCGCCCACCCGAGCCACAGCACGGGGCGTGGGACGGTGAGGCGGCGGGGCCCATCACCCTCGTAGAGCCGGGCGACCAGCACGGCGGAGATCGCGACCAGGGCGATCGAGATCAGGAAGTGGGGGCCGACGACGCCGGGGTGCAGGTCCATCCACACGGTGATCCCGCCGATCAGGGCCTGCAGGGCGGTGCCGATGAGGGGCGTCACGGCGAGCCACCGGAATCCGCGCCCCTTGGGCCGCAGCCACAGCAGGGCAGCGACCAGGACAGCGAGCGCGAAGACCGTCAGCACCCCGGTGAGGGTGCGGTTGCCGAACTCGATGAACGGATGGATGCCCATTTCGGGGGAGAACTGCGGGGTGAACTCACCGGGCTCGCAGTTCGGCCAGGTGGAGCACCCGAGACCGGAGCCGGTCAGGCGCACCGTGCCGCCGGTGACAATGATGCCCATCTGGCACACCAGGTTCCCCCAGAAGGCGATGAGCACCGCCCGGCGGCGTCCGGTCCCGAGCCCCGCGAGCGAGGCGCTGCGGTACCCGCGACGGGGGGTGACGTCGGTGTCCGGGGTGACGGGGGCGCTCATCCCTCGAGTGTAGGAAAGCGAGCGCTCGGGCGGCACGGTGATCGGCCCGTGGGGTGAGCCGGATCCCTCACACCGAGGTCCAGCGGAAGTACCGGGTCACCAGGAACGAGGCGCCTAGCGCCCACGCCATGAGCACCAGCAGCGCGCCGGGGGAGAAGGCACCGCCCGCGAGGGTCGCGCGGAACAGTTCGCCGAGCGCCCCGGACGGCAGGATATCCACCAGCGAGCGCAGGATGCGGGGGAACTGCACGGCGGGGATCGCAATGCCACCGACCGCGACGAACAGCAGGAACAGCACGTTCGTCAGTGCCAGCACCGCCTCCGTGCGCAGCGTCCCGGCGATCAGCAGGCCGAGTGCCCCGAAGGCGATTGACCCGATCAGCCACACGGGAACCGCCCCGAGCAGGCCGAGCAGCGCCGGTCGCCAGCCGAGGAGCAGCGCCAGCGAGCCGAGCAGCAGGATCTGCAGCACCTGCACGCCGAGGGTGGCGAGGATCTTTCCGGCCAGGTAGCCGTCGCGCCCGAGAGGCGTGGTCGCCACCCAGCGCAGCACGCCCGCGCGCCGATCGAACCCGGTCTGGATGGCCTGGGAGGTGAAGGCCGTGGAGATGAGGGCGGTGGCGGCGGTGGCGGCGACGGCGGTGTCGATGCGGGCAAGACCCGCGACCTCCCCGATGGGCAGGAACCGGAGTCCGAGCAGCAGCAGGGCGGGCAGGACCAGGGCGACCATGAGCTGCTCGCCGTTGCCGAGCAGAATCCGGGCCTCGAAGAGTGCGTGCTGGAGGATGCGGCGGCTGGTGGGAGCGGGCCCCCCGCGCTCGCGGACGGTAGCAGAAGTGGGTGACGTCATCGGGTGTCCTCCGAGCTCAGGTCCAGCAGCACTGCCTCGAGGTCCGCGGCGCCCGCGGTGCCGACCGTGAGATCGATGCCGTGGAACGCGGCGGCGCGGCGCAGGTCAGCTGCGAGCTGCGGTGCGATCTCGGGCGGAACCCGGTCAGCGGAGGCGGAGAGGTGCACGCCACCATCGGCTCCGCGGTGCGCGGCGATGATGTCCTCGGGGGTGCCGGAGGCGACGACCTGACCGCGGGCGATCACGGCCACGTGGTCGGCGAGGCCGACGACATCGTCCATCAGGTGTGTGGTCAGCACCACCGCGGTGCCGGTCCGGGCGAGGGATCGCATCAGGTGACGGACGGTGCGGGAGGCAGCGGCGTCCATCCCGGCAGTGGGCTCGTCGAGGAACACCAACTCCGGACGGCCGATGATCGCGAGCGCCAGGCCGAGTCGCTGGCGCTGCCCGCCGGAGAGGCGCCGCACGAGGGTCGTCGCGAAGTCGTCGATCCCCAGGTGGGCGGCGACCTCCGCGGCATCCAAGGGATCCGCATACAGCGAAGCGCCGTAGCGCAGGAGGTCCATCGCCCGCGACCCGGAGGCGAGACCGCCGTCCTGGATCATCGCCCCCACCCGGGCGCGATGCTCGGGCCCTGCACCCCAGGGGTCCTCGCCGAGCACGCGCACCTGTCCCTCGTCGGGTCGCAGCAGGCCGAGGGCGCAGTGGATGGTGGTGGTCTTCCCCGCACCGTTCGGGCCCAGCAGCGCGGTGATGCGCCCGCGCTCGGCCCGCAGGCCGATGCCGTTGGCGGCGCGGGTGCTGCCGTAGGACTTCACCAGGTTCTCGACCGCGAGGGCGGGCGGCGGGATCTGCTCGTTCATGACGGAGCCATGCTAGGTGCTCGCTGCAGTCGCCTTCGGACCCCGGCGTCCGGCCGCCCGCTGGACGGGCTGCCGGCGCCCCTCACTGCCCGTCGACGGCCAGCGGGGTGTGCGCGGGGTCGACGACCTCGGCGGCCAGCGGCGGCTCGGGCGCGGTGCCGCCGCCCCAGGTGTCGGTCTCGAGCCGGTCGCGGTCGTGGCCCTCCAGCAGGTGACCGAGATCCGGACCGATGGGCACCACCTGGGTCGGGTTGATGTCGGTCTGAACGACGTAGTAGTGGTCCTTGATGTGCTGGAAGTCGATGGTGTCGCCGAATCCGGGGGTGGTGAAGAGGTCCTTCACGTAGCCCCACAGGTTCGGCATGGTGAACAGTGGCTGCCGGTTCGTCTTGAAGTGGCTGAAGTAGACGGGATCGAACCGGATCAGCGTGGGGAAGAGGCGCACGTCGGCCTCGGTGATCGTGGGACCCATGAGGTAGCGGCGGGTGGCCAGGCGCTCCTCGAGCTGGTCGAGGGCGTCCCACAGCTCGGTGTACGCCTCCTCGTAGCTGTCCTGGTCGCCGGCGAACCCGGCCTTGTAGACCCCGTTGTTGATGGTCCGCAGCATCCAGGCGCTGAGGTCGTCGATCTCCGCGCGCAGGTGCTCCGGATACAGGTCCGGTGCACCGTCGCGCTGATGGTCGGTCCACTGGGTGGCAAGGTCGAGCGTCATCTGCTGGAAGTCGTTGGTGACGACCGCGCCGTCGCGCGTGTCGACGAGGGCCGGCACGGTGATCCCGCGCTCGTAGTCGGGAAAACGACGGAAGTACGCCTCCTGCAGCCGCTCGATGCCGAGGACCGGGTCGACGCCGTCGGGGTCCAGGTCGAAGGTCCAGGAGCGCTTGTCGTGGGTGGGGCCGGCGACGCCCATCGAGATCGCGTCCTCCAGGCCCAGCAGGCGGCGGCTGATGATCGCACGATTGGCCCAGGGGCAGGCGCGCGAGACGACCAACCGGTATCGGCCTGCCTCGACCGGGTACCCGTCGTCCCCGTCGCGGGTGATGCGGGTGGGGATGTAGGTCATGTCCCGGTCGAACTTCCGGCCCTTGGTGACGTACGAGCCCTTCTGGTCGTTCTCGTCGGTCGCGTTCTGCTGCTCGGTGTTCATGCCCACCATCCTTGCGCGTCGGGGAGTTGCAGGGCGTACCCCTGCGACGGTAGTTGAAGACTGGACTATCGGCAATGGGGCCCGATGCCCCGACGTGCTCTGTCGCACGTCCGGGGAGACCCTCCGC
>JAUNUA010000110.1 GCA_030538435.1 Brachybacterium sp. | reverse complement strand
GCCAGGCGCGGATGGGCGACCGCCCAGCCGAGCCGCAGCCCGGCGATGCCCTGCAGCTTGGAGAAGGTGCGCAGCAGCACCACGTTCCCGTGCTCGCGGAACAGCCGTGCCGTGTCGGGGCTGCGGACGGGGTCGACGAACTCCCGGTAGGCCTCGTCGATCGCGACGACGACGTGGGAGGGCACCCGCGCCACGAAGTCCTGGATCTGCGCGGTCGTCAGCGACGGCCCGGTGGGGTTGTTCGGGGTGCACAGCAGCACCAGCTTCGTGCGCTCGGTGACGGCGTCGGCCATCGCGTCCAGGTCGTGCTCGAAGGCAGGGGTGAGCGGCACCTGCACGGAGGTCCCGCCGTGGGTTCCCACCAGGATCGGGTAGGCCTCGAAGGATCGCCAGGCGTACACGACCTCGTCCCCGGGGTCGACAAGGGCGCGGATCAGGTCTCCCGTCACGCCGACGGAGCCTGTCGCGACGGAGATCTGGGACAGCTCCACTCCGTGATCCGCGGCGAGCGCCTCACGCAGCGCGTACGCGGCCATATCGGGGTAGCGGTTCGCGGTGCGGGCGGCCTCGGCGACGGCCTCGGCAACGGGGGCGAGCGGCGGGAACGGCGACTCGTTGGAGGACACCTTGTACCGCGTCTTCCCATCGTCCGGGGCGGGACGGCCGGGCACATAGGCAGGCAGCCCCTCGAGGACAGTGCGGGGACGGATGTCCTCCACCGGGGAGGTCTGGGGATCGCGGGTGCTGGTCATGGATTCAGGGTAGGGGCCGAATCCTCTCCTCACAGGTCGTTCAGTCCCTCCGGCCCAGGGGACTCCGTCCCCGCCGGGTTCGCTCCACGGCGGCAGAGGGGCTCTACCGGCTCGGCCAACGGGCGATTCCCTTCAGCCCGTGAGGTGCCCGCGCACCACCTCGGCCACCAGTCCCGGCTCGCTGATCGGCACCAGGTGTCCGGATCGCTCGGCGAGGACGTGCCGACCGCCGGGCAGCGCATCGACGCTCTGGCGGTGGGCGTCGATCAGCGTTGCGCGCATCGCGCGGGGACCACCCGCCGGGCGGGTGCCGGAGATGATCGTGACCGGGAGGTCGCCGAGGTCCGGCGGGTCCGCGGTGAGGGACCGCAGGACGGCCTGCGCCTCCCGGTTCTCTGCGACGACCGCAGCGGCGGCCTGCTCGGTGGTGATGTCCTGGACCGCCTCGTCGAGATAGGGCTGAGGGAGCCCGCGCAGCATGCGGTGCACCAGGCGCGGGAGCACACGACGTCGGGCCAGCAGAGGGTAGATGCGATTCTGCACGGCTTCCTGCAGGCGCATCCCCGGGGAGCGGTAGCTCGCATCGCGTTCGTCCGTCGGGTCGACCAGGACAAGCCCCGCGATGGGGGCGCCGGTGAGTCGGCGGCGAGCGGCTTCGGTGCGCACGATGGGCCCGCCCCAGCTGTGACCGACGAGGACCACGCGCTCGGCGTCCCCGCGCAGGGCATCGACGACGAGGGCGAGGTCCGAGGCGAGCGCATCGAGGTCGCGGGGCGCCGACGCGGGCGTACTCCCGCCGTACCCGGCGCGATCGTAGGCGACCACGCGCGCATCCTCCGCGAGGGCTGCTGCGACCGGACCCCAGAACGCGGCGCTCGCGCCGAGCCCGGCCTCCAGGACCACGAGCGGCCGGCGCTCGGGATCACCGGGGACCGTCGGCCCCCAGACGCGGCAGGCGAGGGTCCGGCTGTCCCCAGCGGGGACAGACACGGTCTCACCGGTAGCGGGGTGTGCACGCATGCAGCCACTGTAGGACCGCGGCCCCCAGGCGCGCGGCCCCCGCGGAACCACCACTGCGGGCAGGTGCCACACTTGTCCCATGAGATTCATCGGTCACCTGCTCATTGCGGCGGTCGCCCTGTGGCTGACCTCGCTGATCCTGCCGGGCATGCATTTGGGCGAATCCGGCGCCCCCGTGCTCAACAACGTCCTCATGATCCTGGCCATCGCGCTGATCTTCGCGATCGTCGACGCGATCATCAAGCCGATCCTGTCGCTGCTGGCGCTGCCCATCACGTGCCTCACCCTGGGCCTGTTCATGCTGATCATCAACGCGCTGATGCTGCTGCTCACCGCGTGGGTGGCGGGTCTGTTCGGCCTGCCGCTGGAGTTCGACACCTTCTGGTGGGCGCTGCTGGCGGGCCTCATCATCGGCGTCCTGTCCTCCATCTTCGAGGCGGTCGTCGGGGCGGGCGGGTCCTCACGCCGTCAGGTCGACGCCTGATCCTCCGGGAGGCGGTGCGGTGGGGCCCGGTGCCGTCGGTCCCCTAATGGAACAATGTGCGCCATGGCCCACCGCTTCGCCGACCTCACGCCCCCGATCGCCCTGACCCCGCTGGACGGTCGCTACCGCCCGCAGGTCGCGCCGCTGGTCGACCATCTCTCCGAGGCCGCTCTGAACCGTGCTCGTCTGGTGGTCGAGACCGAGTGGATGATCCATCTGCTGGACGAGGGCGCCATCCCGGGGCTGCGCGCCCTCACCGAGGCCGAGCGTGACCTCCTGCGCGCCGTCCCCGAGGACTTCGGCGCCGAAGGCATCGCCGAGCACGCCGCGATCGAGCGCGAGACGGTCCACGATGTGAAGGCTGTCGAGTACTACATCAAGCGCCGCCTGGAGGGCACGTCCCTCGAGGACCTCGCGGAGATCGTGCACATCTACTGCACCAGTGAGGACATCAACAACCTCGCCTACGCGCTGATGATCCGCGGCGCGGTCACCGAGGTGTGGCTGCCGGCGCTGCGCGCGGTCACCGGTCAGGTCGCGCAGCTCGCGCGGTCCAGCGCGGAGGTGCCGATGCTGTCGCGCACCCACGGCCAGGCCGCCACCCCGACCACCCTCGGCAAGGAGCTCGCGGTGTTCGCCCACCGCCTGGGGCGCCAGATCCGTCGCCTCGAGGCCGATGAGTACCTCGGGAAGATCAACGGCGCGACCGGCACCTACGCGGCGCACGCCGTGTCCGTCCCGGACACCGACTGGGAGCAGGTATCCCGCACCTTCGTCGAGCACCTCGGGCTCACCTGGAACCCGCTCACCACCCAGATCGAATCCCATGACTGGCAGGCCGAGCTGTACTCCGATATCGGCCGTGCCGGACGGATCCTGCACAACCTGGCCACCGACGTGTGGACCTACGTCTCCCTCGGGTACTTCCGTCAGCGCCTGTCCGCCCAGGGCGGCACCGGCTCTTCCACCATGCCGCACAAGGTGAACCCGATCCGCTTCGAGAACGCGGAGGCGAACCTCGAGATCTCCGGGGCGCTGCTGGAGGTCCTCTCCCAGACCCTCGTCACGTCCCGTCTGCAGCGCGACCTCACCGACTCCACCACCCAGCGCAATATCGGCCCTGCGATCGGGCACTCGCTGCTCGCGATCCGGAATCTTGAGAAGGGCCTCGCGGGCCTCGACGTCGACGAGGACGCGATGGCGGCGGACCTCGAGGGGAACTGGGAAGTGCTCGGGGAAGCCGTGCAGTCGGTGATGCGCACCCTCGGCGTGCAGGGCCACGACGGCATGGACAACCCGTATGAGCGGCTGAAGGACCTCACCCGCGGCCATCGCGTGGACGGCGAGGCCATGCGCGCCTTCATCCGCGAGCTCGGCCTGCCCGCCACGGAGCAGGACCGGCTGCTCGCCCTCTCGCCGGCCACCTACGTGGGCTATGCGCCGCGCCTCCTGCAGCATCTCGAGTCCCGGGACGCCCGATGACCGAGAACCCCGGCTATCACGGCGACAAGGCGGCGTATCTGCGACGCCTCCGACTCGTCGAAGGGCAGGTGCGCGGGCTGCAGCGGATGGTCGAGGACGACAGCTACTGCATCGACGTGCTCACGCAGGTATCCGCCGTCACCCGGGCGCTGCAGTCCGTGGCGACCGCCCTCGCGGACGACCACATCCACCACTGCGTGCACGAGGCCGCCCGCTCCGGGGACCCCGCCGAGATCGAGGCGAAGATGGACGAGGTCATGGCGGCCGTCAAACGCCTCATGCGGTGACACCCCACGACCCGACCCGCCGGCCCCCGGCCCGTCGGCCGCTCCCACGGTCGTGGTTCGATAGGCCGGTGCTGGATCTCGCCCCTGTGCTGCTGGGCTGCGAGCTGGTGGGCCGCGGCATCCGCCTGCGCATCACCGAGGTCGAGGCCTACGTCGGTGCGGAGGATCCCGGATCGCACGCCTACCGGGGGATCTCCGCGCGCAACGCCACCATGTTCGGACCGCCCGGGCACCTGTACGTCTACCGCCACATGGGGCTGCACTCCTGCATGAACGTCGTCGCGGACGCCGAGGGCACCGGCACCGGCTGCCTGATCCGCGCCGGGGAGATCGTCGCCGGTCTCGACATCGCGCGGGCGCGTCGCTCGGCGGCTGGGGTGACCCGCATCGACGCCGACCTCGCCCAGGGGCCGGGCCGCGCGACCGTCGCCTGCGGGGTCTCCTGGCCGGATGATGACGGCCTCGACCTGTGCGCCCCGCCCGGCGGCGACAGTGCCCTGCACATCGCGGCGCCGGACCCTGCGCTCCCCTCCCCTACCGTCGCGACCGGGCCGCGGATCGGGCTGCGCGCGGAGGCGAGCGACCCGGCGGTCTTCCCCTGGCGGTTCCGCATCGCCGGGGACCCCACGGTCTCCGGCCCGCGGGCGCTGAACCGCACCGAGTGAGGGCCCCGCGACGCCGCAGATCCTCGCCCCCGCGGCCCGGTTACCCCACTCCCCGCCAAGGACGGGATCGAGCATGCGCGTTTCGCGCAGGAAGTCGTCCATTTCCTGCACTGTCCGGACGCCCCGTGAGACATCCTCGGGAAGGGGCTGAACGGTTACCGAAACCGCCCTATGGTGGGGGTGGACGCGATGTCGCGCCCGGCGGCCCCGACTGATCGGCCCGCCCCGCCTCTCCCGCCCGCCGGGAGAACGCACCGAGAGGGATCTGCGGCGATGACTGCCACCTACGTCTACCCCTTCACCGAGGGGTCGAAGGACCAGAAGGAGCTCCTCGGCGGCAAGGGCGCGAACCTCGCCGAGATGACGCGCCTGGGGCTGCCGGTCCCGCCCGGGTTCACCATCACCACCGACGCCTGCCGGTACTACATGCACCACGGTGAGAACCCCGACGAGCTCGCCGAGCAGGTCGAGGTCGCGATGGCAGAGGTCGAGCGCGGGCTCGGGCGGCGCTTCGGCGATCCGCAGGATCCGCTGCTGGTCTCCGTCCGCTCCGGTGCGGCCGTGTCCATGCCCGGGATGATGGAGACGGTGCTGAACGTCGGACTGAACGACGAGACGGTGCGGGGCCTCGCCGCGAAGGCCGACTCCGAGCGCTTCGCGCAGGACTCCTACCGTCGACTGCTGCAGATGTTCGGCCGCACCGTGCAGGACATCGACGCGGAGCGGTTCGAGGACGTCATGGACCGTGTGAAGGACGAGCGCGGATACGCGACCGACATCGAGCTCACCGCGGAGGACCTCGCGGAGATCACCGCCGAGTTCCAGCAGATCATCCTTGAGGAGACCGGGGAGCCATTCCCCCAGGACCCCCGCGAGCAGCTGCGCCAATCGATCCGCGCGGTGTTCGACTCCTGGAACGCGCCGCGCGCCATCGTCTACCGCAACGCCGAGCGGATCAGCCACGAGATGGGCACCGCCGTCAATGTCTGCTCGATGGTGTTCGGGAACCTCGATGACCGCTCCGCGACCGGTGTCTGCTTCACCCGCGACCCCTCCACCGGGCAGCACGGCGTGTACGGCGACTTCCTCGTGAACGCGCAGGGGGAGGACGTCGTCGCGGGGATCCGCAACACGCGCTCCCTGCCGGAGCTGGAGGAGGTGCTGCCGGAGAGCTACCGCGAACTGGTCGGCATCATGGACTCCCTGGAGAGCCACTACCGGGATCTGTGCGACATCGAGTTCACCATCGAGTCGGGCACCCTGTGGATGCTGCAGACGCGCGTCGGCAAGCGCACCGCCGCCGCCGCGTTCCGCATCGCGACCACTCTCATCGACGAGGGCACGATCGATGAGGAGGAGGCGCTGCGTCGTGTCACCGGGGAGCAGCTCACCCGGCTGATGTTCCCCCGCTTCGACGAGTCCGGGGAGCGGGAGCTGATCGCGACCGGTATGAACGCCTCCCCCGGCGCGGCCGTTGGCGAGATCGCCTTCGACTCCGTGACCGTGATGCGCCTGCAGCGCGAGGGTCGGAAGGCGCTGCTGGTGAGGCGCGAGACCAACCCCGATGACCTCTCCGGGATGCTCGCCGCCGACGGCGTCCTCACCTCTCGGGGTGGGAAGACCTCCCACGCCGCCGTGGTCGCCCGGGGCCTGGGGAAGACCTGCGTGTGCGGCGTCGAGTCCTTCGATATCGATGAGAAGGCCGGGGAGATCCGCCGCCGCGGCGAGGTGATCGCCCGCGCCGGCGACATGCTCTCCATCGACGGTTCCACCGGGGAGGTGTTCCGCGGGGAAGTGCCGGTGGTGCCCAGCGAGGTCGCCCAGTACCTGGCCGGGGAGGTCGACGGGGACGATCCGGACGCCTCCGACCTGGTCCACTCGGTGCACCGCCTGATCGGCGTCGCCGACCGGCTGCGGACCATGCGGGTCCGCGCGAACGCCGACACCGCCGTCGACGCGGAGCGCGCCCGCAGGATGGGAGCGGAGGGCATCGGCCTGGTCCGCACCGAGCACCAGTTCCTCGGGGACCGTCGCCAGTACGTGGAGGACCTCGTGCTGGCCGACGGAGAGGAGGAGCGCAGCACGGTGCTGGACCGCCTGCTGCCCATGCAGCGCGAGGACTTCGTCGGGATCCTGACCGCGATGGGTGAGCATCCGGTGACGATCCGGCTGCTGGATCCGCCGCTGCACGAGTTCCTCCCGGACATCACCGAGCTGTCGGTGAAGGTCGCCCGCTCCGACGAGTCCGGGAAGAAGAAGTCCAAGCGGGACCGCAAGGTGCTCGCCGCGGTGCGGCGGCTGCACGAGCAGAACCCGATGCTGGGGTTGCGCGGCGTCCGGCTGGGCCTGACGATCCCGGGGCTGTTCGGCATGCAGACCCGCGCGATCCTGGAGGCGGAGGCGCAGGTCCGACGGGACGGCGGGAACCCCCACGTGGAGATCATGATTCCGCTGGTGTCCTCCGTCCGCGAGCTGTGGGAGATCAAGGCCGAGCTGGAGCAGGTGCGCAGCGAGGTCAGCGAGGAGATGGGGGTCGACCTCACGATGCGCATCGGCACCATGATCGAGCTGCCGCGCGCGGCCCTGCGCGCCGACGAGATCGCGGAGGTCGCGGAGTTCTTCAGCTTCGGCACCAACGACCTCACCCAGACCACCTGGGGCTTCTCCCGCGACGACGTGGAGGCCGGGTTCTTCTTCTCCTACAAGGACCGCGGGATCCTGCTCACCAGCCCCTTCGAGACGATCGACCAGTTCGGGGTCGGTGAGCTGGTCCGCATCGGCGCCGAGCGCGGGCGTCGCACCGACCCGAACCTGAAACTGGGCATCTGCGGGGAGCACGGCGGCGACCCCGTCTCCATCCACTTCTTCCACAACGTGGGACTGGACTACGTCTCCTGTTCCCCGTTCCGGGTTCCCGTCGCGCGCCTCGAGGCCGGCCGCGCGAAACTGCTGGAGAAGGAGTTCCAGATGCAGCACTAACGGTGTGCTGCCCCAGACCGTGTTCGCGTGGAGCACAGGCCCGCGGACACACCCCCGGACGGCCCCCGCCAACGCGGGGGCGTGCGGGGCCGCCGCAGCTGGGGGCGCCCCCACCGCCGCCCCCA
>JAUNUA010000109.1 GCA_030538435.1 Brachybacterium sp. | reverse complement strand
TCCGGCGATGGTGGCCCAGGGGGTATGGGGAGGCCGTCTTGTACGCGATCGCTGTGGAGCTACTCGACCATCACGAAGAGGTGGCGGACCTGTGGGAGAAAAATATCGGATTCCGAGACGCTGGTGTGGTCGAAGAGCTAGATGAGATCGGCATGTCGTTTCACGTTGTCGTCAACGACGTTCCAATACTCATCAAGGGCGCCAATTGGATCCCTGACGACTGTTTCCCGACCCGTCTGACAGTCAATGACTATCGGCGGTCCATTGGTCACGCACTGGATGCCGGAATGAACATGCTCCGGGTGTGGGGTGGAGGCCTCTACGAGTCTGAAGACTTCTACCGGATTTGTGACGAGGAAGGCATCCTCGTGTGGCAGGACTTCCTGATGGTCTGCGCTGCGTACTCAGAGGAGGAACTGCTACGCAACGAGATCGAAGCGGAGGCGCGCGAGCAGATCCAGCGTCTGGCCTGGCATGCCTCGTTGGTCCACTGGAACGGCAGCAACGAAAATGTCGAGGGGTATCACCACTGGGGTTGGAACATTCCGGCCGGGGTCGCCTGGGGCAACGGGTACTACACCGATCTTTTCCCCCGGCTTCTCGCGGACCTCGATCCATCGCGCACCTACACCCCCTCCAGCCCGTACTCTCGACCGAAGGTTGAGGACCCGCGCAACCCCGCATACGGAACAGTCCACAACTGGGTGGTCTGGAACCAGAAGGATTACCAGCACTATCGCGACGATGTCCCGCGATTCGCTGCCGAGTTCGGGTTCCAGGGCCCACCGAACTACGCCACGATCGAGAATGCGATCACAGAGCGGCCTCTGCAGGCCGACTCGCCAGCCCTGTTGAGCCACCAAAAAGCAGCCGATGGTCAGCTGAAACTCGAGCGAGGCTACGAGCCCCACTTCCCCACCCCACAGTCATTCGACGACTTCCATTACACGACCCAGCTCAACCAGGCACGTGCCCTAACGGTGGGTGTCGGCTACTTCCGCTCGCTCTGGCCCACATGCGGCGGCACGATTATCTGGCAACTGAACGACTGCTGGCCGGTGACATCGTGGGCGGCAGTCGACGGAGATGGGCGGCGC
The DNA here is from genome assembly GCA_030538435.1 of Brachybacterium sp. Classification (GTDB taxonomy): domain Bacteria; phylum Actinomycetota; class Actinomycetes; order Actinomycetales; family Dermabacteraceae; genus Brachybacterium. Next base: position 6,740 of record JAUNUA010000109.1, on the reverse strand, counting down.
AAGCTCCTTTGGTACGCGATGCGGGATCTCGCCGCGCCCCTTCACCTGTGCGTTCAACCACGCGACGATCAGCTGGTGGTGACCTTAGGGAACGATACCGATGAGGCGATCGCCGCGACGCTTCGAATGCGACGTATGACCTTTGCGGGGGAGGTTCGGGAGGAGTCAACTGTCCATGTGGATTGTGCGCCCAGATCCGCGGTTACATACGTGGTGTCGCCCAGGATCGCCGAACCCGATGACCCCGCCGGGGAGGTGCTAGTGGTCGACTCCGGCGGGGATGCACCCGGCCCGCACCGTGCTATGCACTTCTTTGCAGAGGACAAAGTTCTTTCTCTCGACCCGACGGCGCTGGACGCCACGGCCACACTGTCGGGTAACGGTGTGGACATCCGGCTCACTGCCCGGTCCGTAGTTCGAGATGTCTGCGTATTTGCTGACCGGGTCGACCCCGACTCTGTCGTCAGCGACCAGCTGATCACCCTGCTGCCCGGGGAGAGCACTGTCGTGCGCATCGCGACACAGGTCCAGGAGGACCTCGAAGCCTTCCTCGCTCCTCCAGTCCTGCGACATGTTGCGGAGCTGGTCGCTGGCCGAGCAGAAGGCGATGGCGAGCGACGATGAGAACGTTCGGCTTCCCGATCCGGGCGGACATCTGGACACCTTTGTCGGAACATTACGTTACGCAGATCCTCACCGGCCTCGAGAGCGTGGCGGTGCGCGCTGGTTGCACCGTGCTGTCTCAAGTCGTGGAGAGCCGCGAGAAGACGATGGAGCTGTTCCGCAGCTGGCAGCGGAGCAACACCGTCGATGCGGTCGTGGTGCGCGATTTGCGAGCGGAGGATCGGTGGATGGACCAACTTCGTTCCATCGGAATGCCGTTCGTCCTGCTCGGTGATGTCGCTCAGGACGAACCTGGCATTCCCATCGTGATGACGGACAACACCGCTGCCTGCCGCAAGGTGGTGCGCGAGCTCATCAATCTCGGTCATCGCCGCATCGCTCATGTCGGCGGTCCTGAGTTCCTACTGCACTCTCGCAATCGTCGAACGTCCTACTGGGAAGCAGTGGCTGAGGCGGGACTGCCGGTCATCACTGAGAACGGTGACTACACCGCTACCAGCGGTGCACAAGCTCTCGACGCTCTCCGCCGGCGGGGTGCCGTGCCCACGGTTGCGCTTTTCGATAACGATGCGATGGCTCTTGGCGCCGCCCGACGGGCCGGGGAACAGGGGCTGGAAATCCCCGGGGACATCTCGATTGTCTCCTGGGAAGACTCAATCGCGTGCCAGCTGCACGATCCCCCGTTGGCGGCACTCGGGCATTCCGTAAGACAGGTCGGTGAAGACGTGGGCCGCGCTTTGATCGCTCTAACAGCCGATCCGTCCGAAGTCCTGCAGATCCGACAGGCGGTCCCCGAACTCATTTGCCGGCGCTCCCTGGCCTCTCCTGCAGAGGGATTACCCCCTCTCAACGTGAAAGAAGATTCCACGCAATGAACGATCAATTCCTCTCCCAGGCCTCGACCCGCGCTGAGGGCGACGACCGGTGGGTGGATCCCCGGCTCGCCGAGACCGCCCGAACCCTCGCCGCGCGCGGGGCCGTCCTGCTGGCGAACGACAACGGGACGCTCCCACTGGCGCCCGGCTCGTCAGTCGCCGTGTTCGGTCGTGTGCAGAAGGACTGGGTGGCCGTCGGCTACGGTTCCGGTGGTGACGTCAACGCCCCGTACGTCACGAACCTGGTGGATTCCCTGCGCGAGGACGGACGGGTGACGGTCGATCCGCAGCTCGCCGGGCTGTACGAGACGTGGTGCCGCGAGAACCCCGTGGACCCTGGAGAGGTGTGGGGGGCTTGGCCGCGCCACTTCGAGGAGATGCGCGTCGCGGATGACGTGGTCCGTGACGCCGCTGCACGCAACGAGACCGCAGTGATTGTCGTCGGGCGGGCTGCCGGGGAGGACCGCGACAACGTCCTCGAAGCGGGTGGTTACTACCTGACCGAGGATGAGAAGAGGCTGCTCGCGCAGGTCACGGAGGCTTTCGATCGGACTGCAGTGGTCATCGACGCCGGCAACGTCATCGACCTGTCCTGGGCCGAGGACTACCCGATCTCCGCCCTACTCCTCGCCTGGGCCGGGGGAATGGAAGGCGGTCGCGCCATCGCCGATGTCCTCACCGGAGCTGTCGAACCGGGCGGGCGCCTCACCGACACCATCGCGCGCAGGTACGAGGACTACCCCAGCGCCGGTCACTTCGGTGACCCGGAGGTCAGTGAGTACGTCGAGGACATCTTCGTCGGCTACCGCTACTTCGAGTCCGTCGACACCGATGCTGTTCTGTTCCCCTTCGGCCACGGTCTCGGATATTCGACCTTCACGATCGACTGTGAATCCCCGACGGATGACGGCTCTGACCTCACCGTGCGCGTATCCGTCACCAACACCGGCACCCGAGCGGGATCCGAAGTGGTTCAGGTCTACCTCGAAGCTCCGAACGGTGCTCTCTCCCGGCCGGCGCGGGAGCTCATCGCGTTCGGCCGCACAGCAACGCTCGACCCCGGGGAGTCCGCGCAGATCGTGATGACCGTGCCGCTCGCCGATCTTGCGTCCTACGACGAGACGGGAGCCACTGGTCACCGCAGTGCCTGGGTCCTGGAAGCGGGGGAGTACCGGCTGCACGTCGGCCGCAGCGTCCGCGAGACCGCCCCAGCGGGCAGTATCACCCTCGAGGCCTCCGAGGTTGTTCGACAGCTCGAGGAGGTTGCCGCCGTGCGACCCGAGCACAGCTTTGAGCGCATGACCCTGCGTCGCAACGAGTCCGGTGAGCAGGTCGTCGACTGGGAGGCGGTGCCGACCACCACCGTCGACCTGCGGCAACGAATCCTGGACAGACTCCCGGCGCCGATCGATCCGGTGGAGGACCAGCAGGCCAGCTTCAGGGACGTTCTCGACGGGTCCCTGAGGGTCGAGGATTTCGTCGCCCGCCTGACCCCGAACGATCTGGCGAGTCTCGCCTACGGGGACATCATCATGGATTCGCCCCTCGGTACGCCTGGGAACGCGGGCGCCCTCGGCGGGGTCACCGAGTCCCTGCGGGCTCGCGGCATCCCAGCCGCCACCACGACCGACGGGCCCTCTGGGTTGCGATTGTCGACGTTCGCGGCGCTGCTGCCCTGCGGCACGGCGCTGGCGTCCACCTGGGACCCGGCGGCCATCGAGGAGCTCGCGGCGCTGCACGGGGAGGAGATGGTCCGCAAGGGTTCCCACATCTTGCTCAGCCCCGGTATGAACATTCATCGAGACCCCCTGTGCGGACGGAACTTCGAGTACTTCGCTGAGGACCCCCTGCTCAGCGGGCGCATGGCTGCCGCGATCGTCCGGGGCGTCCAGTCACGCGGGGTCGCTGCCTGCCCGAAGCACTTCGCGGCGAACAATCAGGAGACCAACCGCATCTACAGCGACTCTCGGGTGTCCGAGCGGGCGCTGCGGGAGATCTACCTGCGCGGGTTCGAGATCTGTATCCGCGAGGCCGACCCGTGGGTGCTGATGACCTCGTACAACAAGATCAACGGCATTTGGGGGCACTACCACTACGACCTCGTCACCACGGTGCTGCGAAAGGAGTGGGAATGGGACGGGCTCATCGTCACCGACTGGTGGATGCGGATGGCTCAGGATCCCGACTTCCCGGCGCTGCGTGACAGCGCGTACCGCGTGCGGGCGCAAGTGGATGTGCTGATGCCTGGCTCGATCACCCACGGCGGCACCGAACGGGAGGACGCAATCATGGACTCCTACGCTGAGCCGGACGGCATCACCCTCGGAGAGATGCAGCGCACCGCCCTGAACGTTCTGCGCTATCTGCAGCGCAGCGGACTCGGGGATTGACGCACGCGCTCGTCCCATGGGGGCTGCGGCGTAACCGCCCGAATCGCCGCTGACGACACGAACAGCAACGCTGCCCAGCGGCAACCTACGGCAAGAGGTGCCGCGGTTGCCCGGGCCGTGCCAGCCTCGAGAGATCACGTAGCCCCGGTGCAGGCCCGGGTGGGTGACCTCGCGAGGCGGCGGGGTGACCACCTCCGCGGCCGCTAGCATCCGGAGGCACCACGATCGGCCAATGGAGGACGAGCAATGGGCCCGAGATGGCGCCCCCCACGACCGCGCGATCACGCGGCGTTCCACGCGGTCAACCCCGGACTGGTGAACCGGCGCGGCGTGCTCGCCGCGGTCCCGGTGCTCGCCGGAGGCGCCGCCCTGCTCGGGGGGTGCAGCTCTGTAGAGGGGGCAGTCGTCGACGTCGAGAACGTCTTGTCCATCTCGCTGGGCCAGACCGAATCCCACCCCAGCTACGACTCCTTGGTGTCCTTCGGGGAGAGACTCGCGGCCGCCACTGACAACCGCTGGGGCGTCCGCGTGTACGCCAACAGTTCGCTTGGAGGCCAGCAGGAGACGGTCCAGCTCGTCTCCGACGGCGCGGTCGACCTGGCGGTCATCTCCGGGACACAGATCGAGAACTCCTCCCCTCGGTTCCTTCCCCTGAACATCCCGGGTGCGTTCGACGACATCGACCACCAGAACCGGGTCATGGTCGACGAGGACATCGTCGGCGAGCTGTTCTCCCTCCTCGAGCCCGACATGCGCCTGACCGTGCTCGGCGGCTACACCCAGGGCAGTCGCCATCTCTACACCCGCCAAGGTCCGATCGAGAGTCCTTCGGACCTCAGCGGCATGCAGATCCGCGTCCAGGAGTCGGAGATCTTCCTGCGCCTCATCGACGAGATGGGTGGGATCCCGTCCCCGCTCGCCTACAGCGAGGTGTACACCGCCCTCCAGGCCGGTCTGCTGGACGGTGCGGAGAACAACGAGATCAGCTATCTCACCCAGCGCCACTACGAAGTGGCCGGCCACTTCACGCTGACCAACCACCTCGTCGGTTTCGACTTCTTGCTGGTCAACACCGACCTGCTGGAGGAGATGGGGGAGGAGGACGCGACCGCACTGCGCGATGCCTGGATCGAGACCCAGAACGAGTTCGTCGACATCTGGCGGGAAGAGACCGAGGAGGCAGTGAGCGAGCTGGAATCCCGCGGTGTGGAGATCCACGAACCAGACCCTGAGGCGTTCCGGGAGGCGATCGACGCCGCCGGAACCTCCATGCTCGAACACCCCGACGACATCGACCTGTACGAGAGGATCCGCGCCGTGTCCGAAGAAGGGGGGACCTCATGAGCGCGATGCGTCGAGTGCTCCTGGCAGCCCTGCGAGTCATCTGCGTGGTCCTGTTCACGGCGCTGGTCGTGATCGTCGTGTGGCAGGTCTTCACCCGCCTGGTGCTCGGGTCCCCGAGCGTCTGGACCTCCGTCACCGCCCAGTACATGTTCGTGTGGCTCGGCCTGTTCGCCCTCACCCTGGTGTTCGGAGAACGCGGACACATCGCCGTGGTGTTCTTCGCCGAACTGTGCCCCGCGGGCATGCAACGGGCATTCCAGCTCCTCGTGCAGCTCGCCACCATCTTCTTCGCCGCCGTCGCCATGGTGTGGGGTGGTCTGCGGGGCATGGCCATCTCCTGGGACCAAACCATCCCCGGGTTCGCCTTCTCCGTCGGCCAGGCCTACCTCGCCCTGCCCATCGCCGGCGCGTTGATCATCCTGCTGGCTGCCGAAGACCTCCTAAGGGTCGCCCGAGGCCAGGACCTCGTCCCCATCGCGACCGAGGACGACGAGGTCGAGACAACCGCCACCAGTGTCGGCGTCGGCAGTTCCCACACCCCGGGTGCGGCACCACCGCCAGACGACGCGGGTGACACCCAACCGGCCGATGCCCAGCGGAAGGAGCGCTGACCATGGATCCCGCCATGCTCGCCGGCCTCATTCTGATCGTCGGCATCATCGTCCTCATCGCGATCGGCGCCCCGATCGCCGTGGCCATCGGCGCCCCCTCCGCGCTCGCGCTGATCGCCGTGATCGGCCCCGAACCCTCCTCCTACGTCGCCGCGCAGCGCATGTTCATGGGCGCCAACTCCTTCACTCTGCTGGCCATCCCCTTCTTCGTGCTCGCCGGGCAGTTGATGAACACCGGTGGGGTCGCAACCCGGTTGATCGACGCAGCCAAGGTGCTCGTCGGCCGCCTTCCCGGCTCGCTCGCGCAGACCAACGTCATCGCCAACGGTCTGTTCGGCTCGATTTCGGGTGCTGCCGTCGCCTCCGCGGCCGCCGTGGGCGGCGTCCTCGGCCCGCGCCAGCGACGGGAGGGTTACGAGCCTGCCTTCGCATCTGCGGTGAACGTCGCCTCTGCGCCGTCGGGCATGCTGTTGCCGCCGTCGAACACCCTGATCGTCTACTCGCTGGTCTCCGGGACCTCCGTGGCGGCCCTGTTCGCCGCCGGCTACGGGCCGGGACTGCTGTGGGTGGGGGGTTGCCTGGTGATGGTGATGCTCCTCGCCACGTGGAAGCCGGCGCTGATCGGCGGTGCCGGACAGCAGGACACCGAGCGCCTCAGTGTCGGCGTGGCCGCCCTCACCCTGCTGCGGGCCCTACCGGCGGTGCTGATGATCGTCGTCGTCATCGGCGGTCTGCTCGCGGGCTACTTCACCGCCACAGAATCCGCCGTGATCGCCGTCGTCTACTCCCTGGTGCTGGGCTTCGCCTACCGGCAGCTCGCCCTGAGCAAGCTCCCGGCCGTCATCCTGGCGGCCTCGCGCACCACCGCCGTCGTGCTGTTCTTGATCGCCGTGTCC
>JAUNUA010000108.1:5677-7881 GCA_030538435.1 Brachybacterium sp. | reverse complement strand
GTGATCCGCTCCCGCAGGGAGCTGGGCGCGGCCTCCCCGGTGCAGCTGCGGCGCAGCAGCGCCTTGATCCGCCGGTAGCGCTCGACTTCCTCCGCGCACTCCGGGCAGTCCCCCAGGTGCGCGGCGATGCGCTCCGCCTGGGCCGGGGACAGTTCCCCGTCCATCGCCCCCTCCAGCGTGAAGCGCGTGAGGTCCTGGTCCTCGCCTCGGGTGCTCACGAGGTGGTCTCCTTCCCGGTGTCCGACGCCGCCCGCGTGTACCCGCGCTCCTCGGCGAAACCGCCGAGGCGTTCGCGCAGCTGGCGGCGCCCGCGGTGCAGCCGCGACATCACCGTCCCGATCGGGGTGTCCATGATGTCCGCGATCTCCTTGTAGGCGAAGCCCTCGACGTCGGCGAGGTAGACCGCCATGCGGTAGTCGTCGCGCAGCTCGGCGAGTGCCTCCTTCACGGCATCCTCGGGCAGCTTGTCCAGCGCCTCGGTCTCCGCGGAGCGCAGGCCCCGGCTCGTGTGGGACTCGACCTCCGCCAGCTGCCAGTCCTCGATGTCCTCGCTCCAGGACTCCCGCGGGCGGCGCTGCTTCGCGCGGTAGTCGGAGATGTAGGTGTTGGTCATGATGCGGTACAGCCAGGCCCGCATATTGGTACCGGGGGTGAAGCGGTCGCGGGCGCGCAGCGCCTTCACGAACGTCTCCTGGACCAGGTCCTCCGCGTCCTGCGGGTTGCGTGTCATCCGCAGAGCGCCGCCGTACAGCGAGTCGAGGTGGGCGAGCGCCTCCGCCTCGAAGTCGAAGTCCTCCGCCTCGGGGCTGTCGGTCCTGGCGCGGGGGTCGAGGGCGTCGGCGGTCGGATCGGTGGTCATCGACCCTGACAATACGCCACCGCCTGCGACGTATCCGCGCGGGCGTACGGGCGCCAGGGTCGCTGCGCTCATCCTCGCTCTCCCCTCGTCATCGTCCTGTGCATCTGGTCCTCGGCCGCCCGCGGGGCGGACCTCATGGGGTGCAACGACGCACCCGCCCGGTTTGTTCCGCGCACCGGTCCCCCACACCCCGTCGGCTGAGCGTCGAGGTCCGCGGGACGCTACCCTGGGCGTGTCGGGCATCACCGCCCACCGTTCCCGTACCCCCAGAGCAGATTCGTGAGGACACCATGTCGCTCGTGCGCCGTATGGCCCGCCCCCTTCTCGCCGCCCCGTTCATCATGGAGGGCGTGCGCACCGCGATGCGCCCCGAGCGCGAGATCGATGTCTACCCCGCTGCTTTCGAGCAGATCGACCATGCACTGGAGGACTCCCCGGTCCCGTCCGTCGTCGACGCACGGACGATCGTCCGCGCTTCCGGCGCGATCGCCGCCGCGGCGGGCCTCGCCTACGCGACGAACCGTGCGCCCCGCGCCGCCGCCGCGGTGCTCCTGGTCACCACCTCGGTGGGCTGGGCCGGGCGCCGCAAGGTGTGGGAGCTGCGCGGCGAGGCCCGCATGGAGGAGATCCACGCGATCCTGCGCGACGCGGGTCTGCTGGGCGGCGTCCTGCTCGCCGTCGTCGACCATGACGGCCGTCCCTCCCTCGGCTACCGCGTGGAGAAGCTCGTCGAGCGCGGGCAGAAGAACGCCGCGCAGAAGCAGCGCGAGCTGGAGAAGAAGGCCGGGAAGGTCAAGAAGTCCGCCCAGAAGAAGGGCCGCAAGGCCTCCAAGGGCTCCTCGAAGTCCGTTGCTTCGGCCAAGACCTTCGCCGACGACCTGCAGAAGGACCTGTCGAAGAAGGCGTCCGAGCTGTCCTCGAAGGATTCCCTGAAGAAGCTGGATGCCGCGGTCGCCCAGGCGATCGACAGCGCCTCGAAGTCCGCGCACAAGCAGCTCCGCTGACGCATGGCCGATGTGCTGTGGAGCGCGCCGCGAGCGACTGGCCCCGTCGACGCCCTGATCAGGATGCCGGGGTCGAAGTCGCTCACGGCGCGCTGGCTGGTCCTGGCGGCGCTTGCCACCGGTCCCACCCGTCTGCGGGAGCCGCTGATCAGCCGTGACACCCGTCTGATGCGGGACGCGTTGGAGCGGCTCGGCGCCACCATCGAGGACGCCGGGGAGGACCTCCTGGTCGACCCGCTGCCCGATCACCGCTTCAGCGGCGAGCTGGTGGACGAGACCCCCTCGGCCGACCCGATCGAGATCCGCGCGGGGCTCGCCGGCACCGTGATGCGGTTCGTGCC
>JAUNUA010000108.1:0-5577 GCA_030538435.1 Brachybacterium sp. | reverse complement strand
GCCGACGACGAGCTGATCGTGCGGCACGTCGGGGAGACCCTGCCCTCCCTGCCGCACATCGAGATGACCCTCGAGGTGCTCGCCCACGCGGGAGTCGCCGCCGAGCACCGCCTGGCAGACAGCGGCCACCACGAGTGGGTGGTGGTGCCGGGGCCGATCGACCTCGGGACCGTGCGGGTGGAGCCCGACCTGTCCAACGCCGGCCCCTTCCTCGCCGCTGCCATGGTCGCGGGCGGCGAGATCGCCATCGCCGACTGGCCGCGCCGCACCAGCCAGGCCGGTGACCACTTCCGGGACCTGCTGGCACGCATGGGCGGCGACGTCGGCTGGGCGAAGGACGGACTGTGCGTCGCGGGCACCGGGGAGATCCGCGGGATCGACGTGGACCTCTCCGCCTGCGGGGAGCTCACCCCCACCATCGCGGCCCTCGCCGCGCTCGCCGAATCCCCCAGCCATCTGCGCGGCATCGGGCACCTGCGCGGCCATGAGACCGACCGCATCCACGCCCTTGCCGTCGAGCTCGGGAAGCTCGGTGCCCGCACCGTCGAGCACCCGGACTCCCTGGAGATCCATCCGCAGGAGCTGACCGGCGGGATCATGGAGACCTACGAGGACCACCGCATGGCGACGGCCGCGGCGATCCTGGGGCTGCGCATCGAGGACCTCACGGTCGTCAACATCGAGACCACGCAGAAGACCCTCCCGGACTTCGTGGGCATGTGGCTGTCGATGCTGCACACGGAGAGCCCCGCCGGACGGACCTGGTGAACGACCGATGAGCCGCCGCGGTGGCCGGATCCGTCCGGAGGACTACGACGAATCCTCCGCGAAGGTCCGCCCGAACCCGCGCGGATCCCGGCCCCGCTCCAAGCAGCGCCCCCGCCACGAGCATGCGGTTCCCGCGCGGGTGGTGGCCGTGGACCGAGGACGCTGGCGGACGGTGGTCGATGCCGGCGAGGACACCGAGCGGGAGGTCGTCGCGATGCGGGCCCGGGAGCTCGGCCGCTCCCCCGTCGTCCCCGGGGACGTGGTGGCGCTCGCCGGGGATGTCAGCGGCGCGAAGGACACCCTCGCACGGATCGTGCGGATCGAGAAGCGCAGCAGCTTCCTGCGGCGCAGCGCCGACGATGACGACTCCACGGAGCGGCCCCTGGTCGCCAATGTCGACCAGATGGTGATCGTCACCGCCCTCGCCGACCCCGAACCGCGGGCAGGGATGGTGGACCGCTGCCTGGTCGCCGCGTACGTCTCCGGGATCGACGCGGTCCTGGCGCTGACGAAAGCCGATCTGAGGGACCCGGAGGAGTTCCTCCGCGACTACGCGCCGCTCGGTGTGGAGCACGTGGTCACCCGTGTCCGCGAGGACGGCAGCATCGCGGGACTGGACCGGCTGCGGGAGCTGCTGCGCGGCCGCACCAGTGTGCTGATCGGGCACAGCGGAGTGGGCAAGTCGACCCTCCTGAACGCCCTGGTGCCCGGGACCGATCGCGCCACCGGGGAGGTCAACGACGTCACTGGGCGGGGACGCCACACCTCCTCCTCCGCGCTCGCCCTGCGCCTGCCGGACCAGTCCGGCTGGGTGATCGACACCCCGGGGGTCCGCTCCTTCGGTCTCGGGCACGTCGGCCCCGATGACCTGATCGACGCGTTCGCGGACCTGGCACCGCTCGCTGCGGAGTGCCCGCGCGGGTGTACGCACCTGGAGGACGCCCCGGACTGCACGCTGGATGCCGCCGTCGAGGAAGGCCGGGCAGGCACGGCGGGGACCAGCCGGCTCGGGTCCTACCGTCGTCTCGCCGAGGCGCTGCGTCGCAACGACCCCTGGGATGTCTGAGAGCACGCGGGAGCCCGTAGAGTGGCGGCCATGTCGACCCGATTCGCTGATGACCTGCGTCTTGCCCACGTCCTCGCCGATGCCGTGGACCAGCTCACCACCTCCCGGTTCAAGGCGCAGGACTTGCGTGTGGAGACGAAGCCGGACCTGACGGAGGTCACCGACGCCGATCGGGACGCCGAGCAGCTGGTCCGCTCCCAGCTGTCCCGCGCCCGTTCGCGCGACCAGGTGATCGGGGAGGAGTTCGGCTCCACCGGTCACTCCGGTCGGCAGTGGGTGATCGATCCGATCGACGGGACCAGCAACTTCGTGCGCGGGGTCCCGGTGTGGGGCACGCTGATCGGCCTGATCGAGGACGGTGAGGTGGTGGTGGGGCTGGTGTCCGCGCCCGCCCTCTCCCGCCGCTGGTGGGCCGGGATCGGGTCCGGCGCCTGGACGGGCACCCGTCTCAGTTCCGCGACCGCGATGCGCGTCTCCCAGGTCCCGGAGATCGAGGAGGCCTCGCTGTCCTACTCCTCGCTGCACGGGTGGGCCGAGCACGACCGTCTCCCCCAGATGCTGAACTTCATGCAGCGGTTCTGGCGCACCCGCGCCTACGGCGACTTCTGGTCGTACATGCTCCTGGCCGAAGGGGCGGTGGACGTCGCCTGCGAACCGGAGCTGGCGCTGCACGACATGGTGGCCCTGGCACCGATCGTCACCGAAGCCGGCGGCCGCTTCACCTCCCTGGACGGCGAGGACGGACCCTTCGGCGGGAACGCGGTGGCGACCAACTCGCTGCTGCACGAGGACACCCTGGAGGCGCTCGCCCTGAGGTCGGCGAGCTGACATGCGCAGACCTCGGGCACGGCTCTCACGGATGCTCGCGGTCCGTGTCGCCGCTGGGTCGGGGACACCTCACCGAGACTGGACGTGCCCGACGTGACGTGGGAAGGACTTGCCCTCGCCCTGACCGTGACCCTGGCAGCTGTCGTCCTGGGTCAGGCTCTCCGGCACTTAGTGGCGGCGATCCTGCGGTGGAGGGGCCGCAGTAGCGGCTCGGCAAAGATCTTCGGCCGCCTGGCCGCGTGGACCACACTGCTGCTCGGTATCGGTGCGGCCCTGACTATCCTGTTCCCCAGCGTCAAACCGGTGAACATCCTGGGAGGCCTGGGCGTGGTCTCGATCGCCGCCGGCATCGCCTTCCAGACCGTCCTGGGCAACATGTTCGCCGGAATGGTGATCCTCGCCCGAGATCTGTACAAGGTGGGCGACCAGATAGCGGTCGAGGACGTGCGCGGCAACGTGGTCGCCATGGGATTGAGCTCGACCTCCCTGCGCACCTTCGAGGGCAAGCTGGTGGTGATCCCCAACAGCATCCTGCATTCACGTCTGGTGACGGTCCAGACAGGCTTCGAGCACGTCCGCAGCTCGGTCATGGTCGAGCTGGACGTCACAGCAGATCTCGACCGCGCCCAGTCGGTCGCCCTGCGGGCGATGGAGGATCTCCCCGAGGTGTACACCGATCCGGCACCGCAGGCCTTCCTCACCGCGATCGGCACGGGATCGATCTCGATGGAGCTGCGTTTCTGGTCCGGCGCCCGCCAACTCGACACCCGCACCGCCCAGCACGCTGTCATCCGCTCGGTACTGCAGGAATTCGCCGCTCACGGCGTCAAGACCGGCTCCGACACCCACACCGTGGAGGCCGGTCCGGAGCTCGCTGCGCATCTCGGTAGAGTGGGACGAACCCGTGAACCACACCCGGAAGGGGAAGTACCTCCATGACCGTGCAGCGCGTCGCCCTCCTCACCGCCGGTGGCTATGCCCCGTGCCTGTCCTCCGCCGTCGGCGGCCTCATCGAGCGGTACAGCGAGATCGTGCCGGACGTCGAGATCATCGCCTACAAGCACGGCTACTGGGGCCTGCTCTCCGGTGAGAAGCTGCTCGTCGACGACGAGGTCCGCGCGCACGCGGGCATCCTGCACGAGTACGGCGGCTCGCCCATCGGCAACTCCCGGGTCAAGCTCACCAACACCAAGGACCTCGTCGAGCGCGGCCTGATCAAGGAGGGTGAGGACGCCCTCGAGGTCGCGGCGAACCGCCTCAAGGAAGACGGCGTGGACGTCCTGCACACCATCGGCGGAGACGACACCAACACCACCGCCGCGGACCTCGCCGCGGTCCTCCACGAGAACGACTACGACCTGCAGGTCGTCGGTCTGCCCAAGACCATCGACAACGACATCGTCCCGATCCGCCAGTCCCTCGGCGCCATGACCGCCGCCGAGCAGACCAGCATCTTCGCCCAGAACGTGCTCGCCGAGCACGGCTCGAACCCGCGGATGCTCATCATCCACGAGATCATGGGCCGCGCCTGCGGGTACCTCACCGCGCAGGCCGCCGAGTACTACCAGCAGTGGCACGCCCGGCAGCAGTGGCTGCCGGGGATCGGCCACACCGCCGAGGGCTGGGACGTCCACGCCGTGTTCCTGCCGGAGATGAAGCTCGACATCGAGGGTGAGGCCGCACGACTGAAGACCGTGATGGACGAGGTCGGCAACGTCAACATCTTCCTGTCCGAGGGTGCCGGCATCCCCGAGATCATCGCGGAGATGCAGGAGCGCGGCGAGGAGCCGGAGAAGGACCCCTTCGGCCACGTCAAGCTGGACACCATCAATCCCGGCAAGTGGTTCGCCGACCAGTTCGCCGAGAAGCTCGGGGCGGAGAAGGTCATGGTGCAGAAGTCCGGGTACTTCTCCCGGTCCGCGAAGGCCAACGCGGAGGACCTGCGCCTCATCAAGTCGATGACCGACCTCGCGGTGCAGGTGGCACTGGAGGGTGGCACCGGGGTGATCGGCCACGACGAGGAGCAGGGCGGGGTGCTGCGCGCCATCGAGTTCGAGCGCATCGCCGGCCACAAGTCCTTCGACATCTCCCAGGGCTGGTTCCAGGACGTCATGGAGCGGGTCGGGCAGAAGGTTGAGCCCGCCGACCAGAGCTGAGCTGCGCTGGATCGAGCTGAGGCATGATCGCCTGGCGGCGCCGTCTGCGTCACCTGCTACTCGCAGGGACGCGGCGGCGCCGCCGCGCTGTCTGGGGGCCCGCTCCTCCCGCCGAGGTCCCGGGACTCGGACCTCGGGCGGTCGCGTGGCGCGAGGATCGCTCGCGCCTCCTCGCCCGTGGACGTCCCCGTCAGGGCCGCCTCGGGGACTGCTGGGTCGTGGCGGCGCTGCTCGCGATCCACGAGGCGGCGCCGGAGCGGATAGGCCGCTTGCTGGAGGAACTGCCGGACGGCACCGTGCGGGTGCATCTGCCTGGGCGGCCAGTGGTGGTGGATCGACGCATGCCGGTCGATACGCGCGGACAGTGGGTGTACGCGCACCTCGCCGGTGCGAGACGGCCTGTCCCGGGATGGCCCGGAGTGGTGGAGAAGGCTCTCGCCATTGCCCACGCGGGGTCCTACCGGTGGCTGGCGCGCGGCATCGGCCGTTCGGGGCTCGGGATTCTCACGGGACTGCGGGTCCGCACCGTGCTGCGGCGCCCGTCACCGCAGCAGATTCTGCAGTGGCGCTCGGAGGGTCGGGCCGTGCTCACCTCCACCCATCCGCTGAGTCCCCGGTGGGCATCATCCGCGGGTCCGCTGCCGCGGATGCACGTGTTCGCGGTCGTCGGTGCCGACGAGCCAGCAGGCACGGTCGCGCTGCGGAACCCGTGGGACCCGGATCGCGTGGTGCACGTGGGGCGTCGGGCGTTCCGCTGGG
>JAUNUA010000107.1 GCA_030538435.1 Brachybacterium sp. | reverse complement strand
TCGACGCGATTCTTGCGTTCCTGAGCGCCGGTCAGAGGACCCCCGTCTCCCGCTGCGTGAGTAGGAGGAGGATGCCCGGGTCACTCACGAGATGTCAGTAGGCGTGCTGTTCCATACTGAAGGCCGGGGGGCTTGCGAGTACGCCGTCGAGCGGGCTGACTGCGAAGGTGTGGGTGGCTGCGGCCTCACGTCAGCGGGCACTGGCGTGAGGTGTGGGGATCACGCGTTGGCGTCCCGGATAACGTCGTGGCCGTCCTCGACGGCGGCGGTGAGGTCGTTGACGAACGTGCCGGGCTCCATCTCGACGACGAAGCAGCCACCGGGGGTGACGGCGCTGTGGGTGACGGTCATCGTCGCGGCAGGGCTCGTGTCGGTGAAGATGCCGGAGCCGTCTCCGACGACGACGGGCGCGACGACGAAGCGGTAGACATCGACCAGGCCCGCTTCGTGCAGGCTGTGGGCAAGCTGCACAGAACCGTGAACCTGCAGCTCGTCGGGAGAGTCGGAGCTCTTGAGGTGCTTGATCTCATCGACGAAATCGGCGCCGAGCACGGTGGTGTCCTCCGCCCACGCTGTGGTGGTCAGGTCGGTGGAGGTGACGACGTATTTGTGGGCGTCGTTGATGGTCGCGGCGACGGGGTCGCCGGGGTCGGTGACACGGGGCCAGTGGGAGGCGAACGTGTCGTACGTGCGGCGCCCGAGCAGCAGGGCGCCGCAGCGTTCGAACCAGCCGTTCACGGCTTCGCCGACGCCTTCGTCGAAGACGGGCATGAGCCAGCCTCCGTTGGTGAATCCGGCACGGGGATCCTCATGGGCAGAGCCCGGTCCTTGGGAGACTCCGTCGAACGTGCGGAAGAGATTGATGCTGAGTTTCATGATGCTGCTCCTTGGTCGAGTGGGACGTTGAAGGCTTGGGGAAAGAGGGCGAACAGATCGCGGTTGCCGGTGATGGACACGGCGCGGCTGGTGAGTGCCTCGGAGGGTGTGAGTTGCCCAGCGAGTAGCAGCCGCATCTCGGGGCCGGTCGTGATGGTGAGGTCCGCGGCGCGCTCAGGCAGTCCCTCGCCGACGGTCACGTTGTCGTCGCTGGTACGCGCCCAAGCCTGGGCTGGTCCGGCGATGACATGCACAGTCACGTCATTGGGGAGAACGCCCGGATGATAGGCAGAGCGCAGGGCGCCGGCGAGGGAGGCATGCGTGATGACGTCACTCTCGGCTGGCTGCGCCATGCGGCGCGCACCCCAGCGGCCGAGCGCGTCAAGGATCGGAGCGATGTCCTGTCCATGGCCGGTCAACGTATACAGCACGCCCCGCTCGGGAAACGGTGCTGCCACCCGCTCGACGATGCCGTGCTCCTCGAGTTCTCGCAGGCGAGTCGTGAGCACAGTGGTCGGGATGCCGGGAAGACCGTCTTGCAACCCTCCGAAGCGGCGAGTGCCGAGAGAAAGGTTGCGGAGGATGAGGATCGCCCAGCGCTCGCCCAATACCGATGCAGCCTTCGCGAGGCCGCAGAACTGGTGGTAGTCCTTGCTCATGACTCCATAATGCGAAGTGGGAAGTGAAAAAGCAAGTCAAGGATGGAGTTTCTCCACGTCCACGAGCACACGTGGTCTGCGGCTGCATCCAACGACGGTGAGTCCCCGGGGGCTCTTGCTGGAGTCATGTGGCGCTGGACGGCTTCGGCGATGAGGCGCTCCGGCCGCCATGCGGCGGGTGCTGGGCTCCTGCGCAAGCTGGCCGCCCGCGGCGAGGGCCCGCTCGAGGGTGGCAACCACCTCAGCAGCGACCTCCGCGACGCCGCAGTCCAGATCATGAGGGGTCTGATGCACCAAGTCCCCGGACGGCATCTCAGGTACGGCTCGGGCACCGAGTGGCATGAGAGCCAAGTGCATTCCGCATTGGTGTCCATGCGTACGGATCAGCGCGGGGCGACAGTGAGGCGAGTTTCTGACCTGTCGCGGAAGGCTCGACGACAACTAGGCCCGCACTCCCGCAAGGAAAGCCTGCCCGGCGACGACGGAACCGGTCAGGACGTGGTCAGCCCCAGCTTCTCGAATGCCTCGACGAGTCCGTGCTGCGCGGGCCCCGGCACCACCAGGTCTGCTGCGGCGAGCAGCTCCGGCTGGGCGCCCTCGATCGCGACCGCCGTCCCAGCCTCCTGCAGCATGTGCAGGTCGTTCATGCCGTCCCCGAAGCCGATCACATCTGCGAGGTCGAAGCCGACGTGCTCGGCAACGATCCGCACCCCGTCGGCCTTGTCGATCGCGTGGCGCTGCATCTCCCCGGCGAGGCGCCCCTCCTCGACCGCCAGGGAGTTCGGCAGTGGCCGGATCTCCTCGCCGATCTCCGCGGCCAGCTGCTCGATCGGAACCGGCGAGGACCACACCGCGACCTTCGCGAAGCGCGGTTCGAACATGTCCTCCGGCTGGCGCAACGCCCGCAGGATCGCCGGCTGCGCGTACACCCCGAGCCGGTCCGCGAGCCCGGCCGTGGCGTAGAAGGCATCGGTCGCCTCCAGCGCGTACTCCGCGCCGTGACGTTGCAGCACCTCCACGGTCCGCTGCGCGAGATCCGCGGGGAACGGCTCGTCCCGCAGGACCTCACCGTCCAGACGGATGTACGCGCCAGCGGCGGCCACGATCCCGTCGATCTCCACCCCTAGCTCGTCCTCATCGATGATCGAGAGCGGGCGACCCGTGCACAGCAGCACCCGATGGCCGTTGCCCCGGGCTGCGACGATCGCCGTCCGGTGCGCCTCGGGGACCGACCCGCGCTCGGCCAGAGTGCCGTCGAAGTCGATGAACAGGGTCTTCCGGGCGTCCTTCGCGGTCACGGGCTCTCCTCGCGCGTCGAATATGTGCGGATTCCACGGTAGTCCAGCGATGACCGCTCGGTCGGGGGCCCATCCCCGCAGCCGGCCAAGGATGTGTCACATCTGTGCCCGCTCGCGCGTCGTAGGAGCATGGACCACATCATCGTCATCGGCAGCGGCTATGCCGGACTGCTGGCCGCCAACCGTCTCGCCCACCCCTCGCGCCGCATAACCCTGCTCTCACCCGGCGGAGAGTTCGTCGACCGGATCCGCCTGCACGAGGTCGCCGCCGGCGTGCGCGACACGGCCGCCACGCCCGTGGCGGCCCTCGTGCGCACTCGCGTCACCGTCCTCGACGCCCGCGCCGTCCACGTCGGCGAGGGCGTCGTCGCCCTCCAGGACGGTCGGCGCCTGTTTGCGGACCGGATTCTGCTCGCCACCGGCTCCACCGCTGCCGCCCGCCTTCCGGGCACCCACCGGGTCGACACCCACGCTACGGCGCACGCCACCCGCCGAGCCCTGAGGGCGGTCCGCCCCGATGGGCTCGTCGACGTGATCGGCGCGGGACTGACCGGGATCGAGACTGCCACCGAGATCGCCACCGCCCACGGGACAGACCTGCGGGTGCGGCTCATCGGCACCACCGAACCCGGCGCGGACCTGTCCCCGTCATCGCGGCGCGCCCTGCACGCGAGCCTCGCCCGACTGCGCATCGAGCACTCCGTGGCCCGGATCGACCTCGCAACCCTGCACGACATCGCGTCCCCGGCCGACCTCACGATCGACGCCACAGGCATGCGACCCGCACCCCTCGCCGCCGACAGCGGGCTGCCCATGGACCCGACCGGCCGGGTCCTCGTCGGCCCCGACCTGCGGGTCCGCGGCTCCCGCACCCTGTGGGCGGCGGGCGACGGTGCCTGCCTCACCTCGGCTCCCGGGCTGCGACGCTCGTGCGCCCTGGCCGTGCCCATGGGAGTGCACGCCGCCGATGAGATCGTGCGCTCCCTCCAGGGACGCCGCGCGGCCCCCTTCCGCTTCGGGTACGTCGCCCGCTGCATCAGCCTCGGCCGCCGGGACGGCCTGATCCAGTTCGTCGCCGCCGACGACACCCCCACCGCCCGGGCCTGGTCGGGACGCCCCGCAGCCCTCGCCAAGGAGCTCGTGTGCCGGCTCGCCACGGCCGCCCCCACCCGCCTGTCCGGGACCTACACCTGGCGACGTGCGACGGTGGGGTCATGAGACCCTCCCCGGGCGGCACCACCGAGGATCCCGCCCTCGACGCCTTCCTCGAGCACCGCTCGCTCGTGCGCCGACTCGCCTACGACATCACCGGTTCGGTGCAGGACGCCGAGGATGTCGCCCAGGAGGCCTACCTGAAGTGGCGTCGGGCCGACCACGCCGCGATCCGCGATGTCCGCGCCTACCTCGCCCGCACCGCGACCACGCTGGCTGTGGACCGCCTGCGGCGGCAGAAGCGGGAGACCTATCCCGGCCCCTGGCTCGTCGAGCCGATCCCCACCGGGCCCGACGCCCCCGACGCCGAGGACCTCGCGGTACGCGCCGAGGAGATCGAGCACGCCCTGCTGCTCGCGCTGCACGAGCTCTCGGTCCGCGAACGCTCAGCGTTCCTCCTGCACGACGTGTTCTCCTTCGGCTTCGCCGAGGTCGCCCGGATCCTGGGATCCACCCCCGCCGCCGCGCGGCAGCAGGCCAGCCGCGCCCGACGTCGGCTGCGGGCCATCCCCGTGCATGCGGTCGCCGAGGGGCCCGCGACCGAGCAGGAACGGCGTCTGCTCGCAGCGTTCTCCGCGGCGATCCGCGACGCCGATCCGGCGGCCCTCATCGATCTCGTCGCCGAGGACGTGCGGCTGGTCACCGACGGGGGCGGGAAGGTCACCGCTGCACGCGTGCCGATCCTGGGCAGGGACAAGGTCCTGCGCTTCCTGGGAGGACTGCTCGAACGGTACGCCGGACGCGTCCAGGCGCACCCCTGCCGGATGAACCACCGTCCAGGGTTCCTGGTGACGCTCGACGGTGCCCTCGACCAGGCGCTCGTCGTGCACACCGATCCCTCCGCGCGGATCCGCGAGATCAGCATCGTGCGCAACCCCGAGAAGCTTCGTCATCTCAGGGCTCTCGTGCCCTGACAGGCGCCACGGATCTCGTCTGTCACACCCCTCCCCGATGCTATCGCACACGTGTTCGAGAGCATGACCTGCATGGCTTGACGGCTCCACCAGGAACCGGCGTACAGTTCGAACAGTTGTTCGAAAAGGTGTGCGAGGTGGCAGCCGCAGCCAGGACAGGTCGGGACGGAGGTGGATCCATGAGTGTCATGCAGGCGCAGGAGCCGCAGGCGACCGAGGACAGGGACGTGCGCCTGGCGCGTGCCCGGGCCGTCCTCGGGGTGGCCGAGCGCAGCGCCGCCCGCTGGGGTGGTCGCATCGACCGCACTGCCCTGCGCGGCAACCCCGGGAAACAGGCCACGCCGCAGGGCGAGGAGCGGGCAGAGCAGGAGAGGACCGGGCCGACGGGGGTCGTCCCCGCCTCGCCCGCCGCTGCCGCGCCCACGGTGGTCCGGCCGCTCGCATCCCCCGCTCCCGATGACCATGCGCGCCTGCCTGTCCCGTCGGCGCTCACGGCCCTCATCCCGCACGGCTCCTTGCGCGCGGGCAGCTCCTTGGCGGTGGCGGGCACGGCCGGCACGTCGCTGCTGCTGGCCCTTGCTGCCGCTGCGACGGGGGAGGACGCCTGGTGCGCGATCGCCGGCATGCCCCACTTGGGCCTGCGCAGCGCTTTGGACGCGGGGTTGGATCCTGCGCGTCTGGCGATCGTCCCGGACGCGGGGGAGCAGCAGGCGCAGGTGCTCTCCGCCCTCGTCGACGGCGTCGGGGTGCTGCTCCTTGGCCCGCACCTGCAGGTGGCGCCCGCCCTGTGGCGCACCCTCACCGCCAGGGCCCGCACCCGCGATGCCCTGATCCTCGCGGCTTCCCCGCCCGGGCGTGCGGACCTGCAGCTGGAAGCGACGGCCGACGGCTGGGAGGGCATCGGTGCGGGCAGTGGCCGCTTCCGTCGGCGTCGCGTGCAGGTGCGGGCCGCAGGTCGCGGCATCTCCGGCCACCGACAGGCCGAGGTGCTGCTGCCCGAGGTCCGGGGTCTGCTACGGGAGGTCCCCGCGGTGCGGACACCGCTGCCCGAGGATGCCCGCACCCCCGCCCTGGACGGGCGTCCTCCGGTGCTGCACGCGGTGCGGAGGGCCGGCTGATGGCCGCGCACCCCACCCTCATCGCTCCCGCCCTACCCGGCGCGACCGACACGCGCCCCGCGGATCGGGCCACGCGTGTCGCCGCGGTGGTGGTGCCCGCCTGGCCGCTGCTGGCCGCGCGGGACCGCCTGGAGCGGCAGGAGGAGACCCCGTCCGGGCCGGTGATCCTGCTGGATCGTCACCGGGTCCTGCATGCCGAGGGTCCGGCGCTCGCGACGGGGGTTGCGGTCGGGATGCGCCGTCGCGCCGCGCAGGCCGCCTGCCCGGGTGCGGTCGTGGTGGAGAGCGACCGGGAGCTGGAGTCCGCGCTGTTCGAACTGGTCTCCGCGGCCGTGGACACGGCCGCCGCCGGGGTGGACGTCCTGCGTCCCGGGGTGCTGCTGATGGCGGCCCGCGGTCCTGCCCGCCACCACGGCGGCGAGGAGCAGCTGGCGGAGCGCACCATCGATGCGGTCGCCGAGCTGACCGGCTGGGACTGTCAGGTGGGCATCGCCGATGGTCCCTTCGCCGCGCTCATCGCCGCCCGCACCGGGCGCATCATCCGACCCGGACGCAGCGCCGACTACCTCGCCCCGCACGCGATCACTGCCCTGCGCGAGGCCCCCGTCGGCCCCGGCTGGGGGCACCGCGACCAGGCGCCCGCCACTCGGGACCGGGGCCGCCGGCTCGACCTCGCCGAGGTCATCGACCTGCTGCAGCGTCTGGGCATCGCGACCCTCGGGGACCTCGCGGCGCTGCCTGCTGCGGCCGTCACCGACCGCTTCGGCCCGGACGTCGCCACCCTCCACCTCCTGGCCCGCGGGCTCGAGGCCACACCGCCTGCCGCTCACCACCCCACCCAGCCGATCGAGGTGGTGCGGGCACTGGAGACCCCGCTGGTGTGCACCGACCAGGCGGCCTTCGTCGCCCGCCCCATGGCCGAGGAACTCCAGGAGCAGCTCACCCGCAGCGGTCTCATCTGCACGCGCCTGCGGATCATTGCCCGCACCGAGTCCGGGGAGGAGATGGAGCGCACCTGGCGGCACGACGGCGCGCTCAGTGTCGCGGACATCGTGGACCGGCTGCGCTGGCAGTGCGACGGGTGGATCACCGCCGCTCGGCTCGGGCGCGCCGCCACCGGGGCCATCACCCGGCTCGGCCTGCACCCTGTGCAGACGATGCCGGCGGGGGAGGGCGCCCCCGGGCTGTGGGGCAGCGCGGGGGAGGCCGCACAGCGGGCGGAGCGAGCCTTCGCTCGCGCCCAGGGTCTCGCCGGGGAGGATGCCGTGCTGGTGCCGACGGACGTGGGTGGGCGTCTGCTCACCGAGCAGGTGCGACTGGTGCCCTGGCGCAGCGAGAAACCCGCTGCGCGGCCGGGGCCGTGGCCCGGAGCGGTGCCGCGGCCTGTGCCCGCGACCGTCTTCGGGGACCCGCCGCCCGTGCAGCTGCTGGATGCGCAGGGCCGGCCGGTCGTGGTCACCGCACGCGGGCTGCTGAGCTCCGCGCCCGTCCGGGTGGAGGTGCCCGCCGCGAGCCGGGAGGCGCTGCAGCACACGCCCCTGCGGGCCGGGGGAGCACTGCAGGTCACCGGGCACAGCGCTCCGACGATCCTCGACGAGCGCTGGTGGGCGGCCGATGGGCGCCGCGCCGCGCGTCTGCAGATGCTGCTGGAGGATCCCGCCGGGCAGGGACTCGCCGTGCTCGCGCTGTCCCGAGAAGGCGCCTGGACACTGGAGGGGCTCTATGACTGATCGACGTACTGGGGAGGGACGAGCTGGTAGGAGATCAGTCGGTGGGGTAGAGCCTGATCGACGTACTGGGGAGGGACGAGCTGGTAGG